>DATBUB010000358.1:0-8880 GCA_036516555.1 Bacillaceae bacterium | reverse complement strand
TTCTTCAAACGGGTTCATGCTATAAGTTTAAAAGTTCAATACATCCGCAAGTCCCCAAATAAAAAGAAAATTCCTCTATAAATCCTAAACTAACACAATAACGAAGATTTTTAAGCCTCCCTTAGAACTCACCCAATTATTCCGCCTCCAATTGGGGTATTATTCAACAAAGATGATATAATGAAGAAATCTTTTGATGGAGGTATGGGCATGCTCGAAAATAGCTTTGTGATGGTTGCCATTATTTTGATTATTAATGTGGTTTATGTTTCGTTTTTTACGATAAGAATGATTATGACATTAAAAGGGTACCGGTATTTGGCAGCATTCATCAGCATGGTGGAAGTGGTCATTTATGTGGTAGGGCTGGGACTCGTGCTCGACAATCTGAATGAAATCCAGAACCTGGTCGCCTATGCGGTCGGATATGGGATTGGCGTTATTGTCGGAACGAAGATTGAGGAAAAGCTGGCACTTGGCTATATTATGGTGAATGTCATTACGAAAGAGTATGACAAGGATTTGCCCAAACAGCTGAGGGACAGCGGTTATGGAGTTACTAGCTGGGCGGCCCAGGGGCTAGAGGGTGATCGGATGGCTCTTCAGGTACTGACTGCGAGAAAATACGAACTTAAACTGTACCAGACCATCAAGGAGTTGGATCCGAAAGCCTTTATCATTGCCTATGAGCCCAAGACAATTTTCGGTGGGTTTTGGGTGAAATCTGTGAAAAAAGGAAAGTTGCCTAAATGAGCAAAAGGAAAAAGGAATTTGAAGTGCAGGAAAATGAAACGATCAGTGACTGCCTGGCGAGGATGGAGAAGGAAGGATATCGTCCGGTCCGCCGCATGGAGAAGCCTGTTTTTCAAGAAGTAAAAGAGGGCGGAGCGATAAACTATGTTCCGGTTGCCCGAAAAATTATTTTTCAAGGAGAAAAAGAGAGCTAAACACGAACATTAATAATAATTGTGGATTATATCGTTCTGATTTTTGTTTGACATCCCATTTTTCCATTGTTAAAATATAGTTGTAAATAACAGAACCTCGTATAAGGTGGGGATATGGCCCACACGTTTCTACCCGATTACCGTAAATAATTGGACTATGAGGAAAGTGGAAATTTGGGCAGCATTTGAGGTGTCTTTTCAGGTGCGGTATTACACCCGGATAAACTGCTTTCCCGATGATGGGAGCAGTCTATCCGGGTTTTTGATTATAAGGGGATTGGAGGAAGCCAATGAAGACTGAAATAGGAATCATTATGGGCAGCACATCTGATTGGGAGACGATGAAGCATGCTTGTGACGTTCTTGACGAATTGGATATTCCCTATGAAAAGAAAGTGGTATCCGCGCATCGTACGCCGGACTTGATGTTTGAATACGCCGAAACAGCGAAGGACCGCGGACTGAAGGTTATCATCGCGGGTGCTGGCGGCGCAGCACACCTTCCGGGAATGGTGGCGGCCAAAACAGTCCTCCCGGTCATCGGAGTTCCGGTCGAATCCAAGGCATTGAAAGGTCTGGATTCCTTGCTGTCGATCGTTCAAATGCCAGGGGGAGTGCCGGTTGCAACCGTTGCCATCGGGAAAGCAGGGGCCACCAATGCCGGATTGCTCGCAGCCCAGATACTTGGAACTAATAATGAAGAAGTGGCAGATCGCCTGCAAAAGAGAAGAAACGACATGAGAGAAAAAGTATTGGAAAGCAGTGATACGCTTGGACAGTAAATGGATTGGTCCCGGGAAGACCATCGGAATCATTGGAGGAGGGCAGCTTGGCCGTATGATGGCGCTCGCTGCTAAAGAATCTGGGTTCAGCATCATCGTCCTGGATCCGGCACCCGAATCTCCTGCAGGGCAGGCTGCGGACAGCCAGATTGTGGCCGCTTATGATGACAGGTCAGCCCTTCAGGAGCTTGCTGAAACATGTGATATCATCACCTATGAGTTTGAAAACATTGATTATGAGGCCTTGGATTGGCTGACGAAGAAAGCCTACATTCCGCAAGGTGCCCGCATTATCCAAGTGACACAGGACCGGATACTGGAAAAACAGGCCCTCACCGGCGCAGGTGTGGAAGTGGCACCTTATGCGGTCATTACCAGTTCGGAGGAACTGAAGTCAGCCGCAGAAACGATAGGGCTCCCTAGTGTGCTGAAAACATCCCGCGGAGGGTATGACGGAAAAGGCCAGGCAGTCATCAGAGAGAAAGGCGACCTTGCCGCTGCAGCCGAACTGCTAAACCATGGTCCATGTGTATTGGAAGCCTGGGTTCCGTTTGAAAAAGAAATTTCCGTGATGATGGCAAGAAGTGTCAACGGTGAATTGAAGTGTTTTCCGGTCGGAGAAAACATCCATGTAAACAACATTTTGCATGAAACGATTGCACCTGCGAGAATAACGGAAGCAATTGAAGAGAAAGTATATATATTGGCCAAAAAAATAGCGGATCATCTCGATTTGGTCGGAACACTGGCCGTAGAGATGTTTTTGACAAAAGAGGGAGACCTGTACGTCAATGAGCTGGCTCCAAGGCCGCATAATTCAGGCCACTATACGATTGAAGCCTGTGCCATCTCGCAGTTCGGCCAGCATATCCGGGCGATTTGCGGCTGGCCTCTGAGGGAACCGAAGCTGCTGAAGCCGGCCGTGATGGTGAATATCCTCGGCCAGCATATGGAAGGAGTCCTTCGGCAGATTCCGGACCGGCCTGAATGGTCCGTTCATTTATACGGAAAGAAGGAAGCCAAGCACAACCGGAAGATGGGCCATATCACCATCCTGACCGAAGAAACAGAGGAAACCCTTGCCCAGCTGGAACGGAATGATATTTGGGCATAAAACGGTTTTTCCAGACTTGACAAGTGAGGTAATGCATAGTGATTGAACGGTATACAAGACCTGAAATGGGAGCGATCTGGACGGAGGAAAATCGCTTCAAAGCCTGGCTGGAGGTGGAGATTCTTGCCTGTGAAGCGTGGGCGGAGCTGGGTGATATCCCATGGGAGGATGTAAAAGAAATACGGAAAAAAGCCTCTTTTGATGTGGATCGGATCAGGGAAATTGAAGCAGAGACGCGCCATGACGTGGTGGCGTTTACCCGGGCAGTTTCCGAAACCCTCGGGGATGAACGCAAATGGATCCACTATGGACTGACTTCTACGGATGTGGTGGATACAGCCCTTTCTTATGTTTTGAAGCAGGCAAATGAGATTCTTGCCAAAGACCTGGAGCGTTTTATTGATATCTTAAAGCATAAAGCCATTGACCATAAGGACACGGTCATGATGGGGAGAACCCACGGGGTTCATGCAGAGCCGACCACCTTTGGCTTAAAAATGGCGCTGTGGTACGAGGAAATGAAGCGGAACCTGGAGCGTTTTAAAGAGGCCGCAGCGGGAGTGGAATTCGGGAAAATTTCTGGTGCAGTCGGAACATATGCCAATATCGATCCTTTTGTCGAACAGTATGTATGCGAAAAGCTGGGCCTGAAGCCAGCGCCGATATCCACCCAAACCCTGCAGCGCGACAGGCACGCACATTATATGAGCGTCATTGCCCTCATTGCGACTTCCATAGAAAAGTTTGCAGTGGAAATCCGGGGCCTGCAAAAGAGCGAAACACGGGAAGTGGAAGAATTTTTTGCAAAAGGACAAAAAGGATCGTCTGCCATGCCCCATAAGCGGAATCCGATTGCGTCGGAAAACATGGCGGGTATGGCACGTGTGATACGCGGTTACATGATGACGGCTTATGAAAATGTTCCGTTATGGCATGAAAGGGACATCTCCCATTCCTCCGCGGAGCGGATCATTCTGCCGGACGCCACCATTGCATTAAACTACATGCTGAACCGTTTCGGAAACGTCGTAAAAAACCTGACCGTTTATCCGGAAAACATGAAACGCAATATGGATCGTACGCTTGGACTCATCTTCTCCCAGCAAGTGCTCCTGGCTTTAATCGACAAAGGCTTGTCCAGGGAAGAGGCATACGATACGGTGCAGCCGAAAGCCATGGAAGCATGGGAGAGGCAGGTTCCTTTCAAGGAGCTGGTTGAGGGAGATTCCACCGTGCAAAAGCTTCTGACACAAGAAGAGATTGACGCCGCGTTTGATTACCACTATCATCTGAAAAATGTTGATACCATCTTCGAACGTCTTGGATTGAAGTGATCGGGTGAACGTGTCTCGACAGTGACACGTTCGCATATTCCATTTTTAAAAATGAGAGGGGAAAATTCCATGTATAAAGTGAAGGTTTTCGTTACGTTAAAAGAGAGTGTTATCGATCCGCAAGGGGCAGCGGCTACCAAGGCTCTTCAGCAGTCCGGACTTACGGAACTCCAGGAAGTGCGTGTTGGAAAATATATGGAACTCTCAATTAAAAAGACTGATAGAAACGTAGAAGAAGCCGTTCATGACATGTGCCGCAAGCTTTTGGTGAATGAAATGGTGGAAGATTACCGCTTTGAAATCGAGGAGGTTGTTGGACAGTGAAATGTGCCATCGTCGTATTTCCCGGAACAAGCTGTGAACAGGACACCTATCAGGCCATTAGTGTGACACTTGGCGAAAAGGCTGAATTTTTGAAGCATGATGCAACAAACCTCGAAGAGTATGACGCTATCATTTTGCCTGGCGGGACCTCCTATGGAGATGCCGTCCGCCCTGGTTCCATTGCAAGTATGCAGCCCGTCATGAAGGAAGTGGCCAAAGCTGCGGAAGCCGGAAAACCGGTCCTCGGAATCGGAAACGGTTTTCAAGTCCTGATCGAAGCCGGTCTTCTGCCTGGAGCCTTGTTCCGTAACGAAAGCCTTCGTTTTGTCTGTAAGCCTGTCCAGCTTAAAGTGGGCAGCAACGAGTCATGGTTTACCTCTCACTTTGAAAAAAATGAAATCATCAGCATCCCGGTCGCCCATGGCTACGGCAACTACTACTGTGATGAGGCGACACTTGCCGAAATGAAGGAAAACAATCAGATCATATTCATATATGCTTCGGAGAATCCAAACGGCAGCACAGCGGATATTGCAGGGATCTCCAATAAAAAAGGAAACGTACTCGGAATGATGCCCCATCCTGAACGCGCTGTTGACGAACTGTTCGGAAACACAGACGGCCTGAATATTTTCCAATCTATCCTAGCAATCTGGAGGGAGTCATATGCAAATGCTTGAGCCAAGTCCAGCCCAAATTAAAGAGGAAAAAATCTACCGCGACATGGGAATGACAGATGAGGAATTTGACAGAGCCGAAGAAATGCTCGGCAGAACGCCCAATTACACGGAGACGGGGCTGTTTTCCGTCATGTGGTCCGAGCATTGCAGCTACAAAAGCTCCAAGCCGGTTTTGAAGAAGTTCCCCACGGAAGGCAAACAGGTTCTCCAGGGCCCTGGAGAAGGCGCAGGCATCGTGGATATCGGCGACAATCAGGCAGTCGTGTTTAAAATTGAAAGCCATAACTCCCCTTCAGCCCTTGAACCATATGAAGGCGCGGCAACAGGTGTAGGCGGGATTATCCGCGATGTCTTTTCCATGGGAGCGCGTCCGATTGCAGCCATGAACTCCCTCCGTTTCGGCGAACTTGATTCCCCAAGAGTGCGTTACTTGCTCGAACAGGCCGTTGCCGGTATTGCGGATTATGGAAATGCGCTTGGCGTACCGACGGTTGGCGGAGAAATCCAGTTTGACGCTTCTTATGAGCACAATCCGCTTGTCAATGCGATGGTCGTAGGCCTGCTCAACCATGAAGATATGCAAAAAGGACAGGCGAGAGGCGTGGGCAACACGGTCATGTATGTCGGCTCGAAAACAGGACGCGACGGCATCCACGGTGCCACTTTCTCCTCCTCGGAACTGTCCGAAGAGGAAGATGAGGACCGGGCAGCGGTCCAGGCAGGAGATCCTTTTACAGAAAAACTTCTGATGGATGCGTGCCTGGAGCTCATCAAGTCCGATGCCCTGATTGGCATCCAGGACATGGGGGCAGCTGGCCTTACAAGTTCTTCTGCTGAAATGGCAAGCAAAGCGGGCTATGGCGTTGAGATGAATCTCGACTTGGTCCCTCAGCGAGAAGCCAATATGACGGCATATGAAATGATGCTGTCCGAGTCTCAGGAAAGGATGCTCATCGTCGTGAAAAAAGGGCGCGAGCAGGAAATCATCGATTTGTTTGCCGGCTATGGACTGGAAGCCGTATCAATCGGAAAGGTAACAGACGACAAGATGCTCCGCCTGCTGCATAAAGGGAATGTGGTGGCTGAAGTGCCGGCCGATGCCCTTGCGGAAGATGCACCTGTTTACCATAAACCTTCACAAGAACCTGAATATTACCGGGAATTTCAGGCTATGGAACAAGAGGTTCCTGAAGTTTCCGATTATAAAGAAACCTTGCTTCAGCTTTTGCAGCAGCCAACCATTGCCAGCAAAGAGTGGGTTTACAGACAGTTTGACCATCAAGTGGGCATGAACACCGTTGTGACTCCAGGTTCCGACGCGGCAGTCGTCAGGATTCCAGGGAAAAACAAGGCGATTGCCATTTCGACCGACTGCAACTCCCGCTACATCTATCTGGATCCGGAAACAGGCGGAAAGATTGCGGTGGCTGAAGCTGCGCGGAACGTTGTGTGCTCAGGTGCCCATCCTCTGGCGTTGACGGACGGTTTAAACTTCGGAAGCCCGGATAAGCCTGAGATTTTCTGGCAGATTGAAAAATCCGCGGAAGGCATCAGTGCCGCTTGCCTCGCGTTGAATTCTCCGGTCATCAGCGGCAACGTGTCGCTTGCCAATGAAAAAGGCGGTAAAGCAATTTATCCGACACCAATCATCGGGATGGTCGGCTTGATTGAGGATCTTGCCCATGTCACGACTCAATCCTTCAAAGCAGCAGGAGACCTGATCTATCTTGTTGGAAAAACAGCGGATGAATTTGGCGGAAGCGAGCTTCAAAAAATGGTGCATGGAAAGATTTTCGGCAAAGCACCGGCCATTGACTTGGATATCGAAGCAAAGCGCCAAGAGCAGATTTTGAAAGCCATCCGAAGCGGGTATGTGGCATCGGCCCATGATGTATCGGAAGGCGGGGCGGCTGTTGCGCTGGCAGAATCGCTCTTTGGAACGGAAGGCCTGGGAGCGGAAGTCACGCTCAGCGGCAATGAGACATCCGCTTTGTTCGCAGAGACACAGTCCCGCTTTATCTTATCGGTGAAAAAGGAATATCAGGAGGCGTTCGAAGCCCTTGTTGAAGATGCGACTCTGATCGGAGAAGTGACAAACGGCGGCGAATTGGTCATCAAAGGCAATGAAAAGACATTGGTCCAATCAGACATCAAGCTTCTTGAGGAAGCATGGAAAGGAGCCATTCCATGTTTGCTGAAATTAAAGGGCTAAACGAGGAATGCGGCGTTTTTGGAATATGGGGACATCCAAGGGCATCCCAAATCACGTACTACGGCCTTCACAGCCTGCAGCATCGCGGGCAGGAAGGTGCCGGCATCGTGGTGACGGACGGCAAGAAATTGCATGCCATCAAAGGGGAAGGCCTGGTCAACGAGGTTTTTGATGAGAAGAAAATTGAAAGCCTCGCGGGAACAGGAGCCATCGGGCATGTGCGGTATGGCGGAGGGGGAATCAGCGGCATTGAAAATGTCCAGCCGTTCCTCTTCCATTCCCAAAGCGGCGGCCTGGCACTCGCCCATAACGGAAATCTGATCAATGCAAACGACTTGAAGCATCAGCTGGAAATGCAGGGGAGTATTTTTCAAACAAGCTCCGATACCGAGGTGCTGGCGCATTTGATCAAACGAAGCGGGTACCTGACGCTGAAGGATAAGGTGAAAAATGCCCTTTCTATGGTGAAAGGGGCATACGCCTTTATTTTAATGACCGAAACGGAGATCATTGTAGCGCTCGATCCGAATGGGGTACGGCCGCTTTCCATAGGAAAAATTGGGGATGCCTACTGTGTTTCCTCCGAGACTTGTGCATTTGATCTGATTGGAGCAGAGGTGGTCCGGGACGTTGAGCCGGGTGAACTGATCATCATCAATGATGAAGGGCTTCATGCAGAAAGATTTTCCTTATCCGGAAACAGTGCCATGTGCACGATGGAATATGTGTATTTTTCCAGGCCGGACAGCGATATCCAGGGTATCAATATCCATACGGCGAGAAAGAATCTTGGCAAAGTGCTTGCCAGGGAATGCAACGTTCAAGGGGACGTCGTAACAGGGGTGCCGGATTCCAGCATTTCCGCTGCCATCGGCTTTGCGGAAGAAGCCGGGATCCCTTACGAGCTCGGCCTGATCAAAAACCGGTATGTCGGCCGGACGTTCATCAAACCTTCCCAGGAGCTGCGTGAACGCGGGGTGAAAATGAAGCTTTCGCCGGTCCGGAAAGTGGTGGAAGGCAAACGGGTCATTATGGTGGATGATTCCATCGTGCGCGGCACAACGAGCAGGAGGATAGTGCGGATGCTGAAGGAAGCAGGAGCCACTGAGGTCCACGTCTGCATCAGCTCCCCGCCGATGACACACCCATGCTTTTACGGGATCGATACTTCTACTTCAGAGGAGCTTGTGGCTTCTTCGCATACCGTTGAGGAAATCCGGGAAATGATCGGAGCGGATTCCCTGACTTTCCTGAGTGTGGAGGGAATGCTCGAAGCGATCGGGCGCAAGGGATACGGCAAAGACTGCGGTCAGTGCCTGGCTTGCTTTACAGGACAGTATCCGACGGAAATTTATCCGGATACGCTGCTGCCGCATGAAAAGGAATATGCAAAGTAAGTGAATGAGAATATTGGACTAGGGGGCAATACAGGATGGCGGATGCTTACCGGAAAGCCGGAGTTGATATTGAAGCTGGTTATGAAGCGG
>DATBUB010000357.1:0-4182 GCA_036516555.1 Bacillaceae bacterium | reverse complement strand
TGATGGACGAGATCGGCCCATCTGTGTTTAAACCGTCGGAAACCTGCAATGCAGATGCTTCAATTCAAGATGCATTTCATTGAAAAAGCGCACATCCCAGCCCTTTTCGTCCTTCTCCGCCACTGCATATGTCTTGTCATTGCCCCCTCTTGGGAATGAGATGCTTCCGGGATTCACAAATAATATCCCGTCCGCATATTCGGCGCCCAGGAGGTGGGAGTGGCCAAAAAAGGCACAGTCCGCCCCGTTTTCTCGTGCTGAATACGAAAGATTCATCATCGTCGATTTTATGTTATGCCTATGGCCGTGGGCGACAAAAATACGGGACCCGTCTACTTTCAATGTCTGTTCCATAGGCAATCGTGCATCCATGTCACAATTGCCGCGCACTATGGTGAAGCCCTCCAATGAAGGGTCATCCGCCTGGAGCTCGGAATCTCCGCAATGGATCATAGCGTCTGTCTGTTCTCCGTATCTTTCCTTCAGCTCATCCAGGACTGATCTTTCCCCGTGGCTGTCACTTACGATCAGCACCTTCATGTTCCTCTCCCCTTCAGTTAAACCATTTTTGCACAAGCGGTTCCAGTTTCCTCATGGCATCAGACCGGTGACTGATTTTGTTTTTCTCTTCAGGGGTAAGTTCCGCCATCGATTTACCAAGCGTATCCACTAAAAAGATGGGGTCGTAACCAAAGCCGTTATGTCCCTTCCTGCGGTCCAGAATGATCCCTTCACACGTTCCCGATACCGTTTGGGTTTCCATCCCCGGACCGGCTATTGCCAGTGCGCAGTAAAATCGTGCGGTACGCTTGCCCTCCGGAACATCTCTCAGTTCCTCTAAAACTTTGTCGATATTCGCCTCATCATCTTTGTGTTCCCCTGCATATCTGGCGGAGAATATTCCCGGGCTCCCATCCAGCTCGTCCACAATGAGACCGGAGTCATCCGCAATGACCGGCTTGTTGGTGAGGCTGGCAATCCCTTCCGCTTTCAGCACCGCGTTTTCCTCAAAGGTTTTTCCTGTTTCTTCTATATCAGGCAGTTCAGGATAATCAAGCAATGTCCGTACGTTCATGCCCAAAGGCAAAAACAGTCGCTCAAACTCCCTGGCTTTCCCCTTATTTTTTGTTGCAATGATCACTTCCTGTTTCACGCCAGCTCACTTCCTCCATTTGCGGTTCCAATTAGCCCGGCCGTTTCACCCAGCACACTCTTCTGGATCGCCATCAATTCCTTAAGTCCTTTTTCTGCGGTTGAAAGCATTTCCTGAAGCTGAACCGCATTGAATGTCGCTTCTTCACCGGTCCCCTGCAGTTCAACAAATTCGCCCTCACCCGTCATCACAACATTCATATCGACCATTGCAGTACTGTCCTCAGCATAATTGAGGTCGAGTACGACCCCCTCGCCTTCAATGATCCCTACACTTGTGGCAGCCAGAAAATCTTGAATCGGGAAGGCGGCCAGGGATTTCTCTTCAAAGAGCCTGTGAAGGGCCAGCGCCATGGCTACAAAGGCACCGGTGATGGAAGCCGTTCTTGTGCCTCCGTCCGCCTGGATGACATCACAGTCGATCCATACCGTCCTCTCTCCGATCGCCTCCAGGTTTACAACGGCACGCAACGCCCTGCCGATCAGCCTCTGGATTTCCATCGTCCTTCCGGAAACCTTTCCTTTGGAGGATTCCCTGATGTTTCTTGTGCCGGTCGCTCGGGGAAGCATGGAGTACTCCGCCGTTATCCAGCCTTTTCCCTCTCCACGCATAAATGGCGGCACACGGTCTTCTATGCTGGCGGTGCAGATAACTTTTGTGTCACCGACCGTAATCAGCACGGACCCCTCCGGATGTTTTAAGTAATCTGTTTCTATATGTACTGGCCTTAACTGGTTCTTTTCCCTGCCATCCAAACGCACATTGATAACCCCCATCATGGAAAAATAAGAAGAGGCGGCAACAGTGCCAACCTCTCTGTTTACTCTATAGTATAACAAAATCTTTGGATTTAAAAACTTCCTGTATTCACCTTTTCGGGCCTTGTTACAGGAGACGTCAGCGGTTCTCCTTCTTCATTCACCAATTCGGAAGCCCCGTTGACCATAACGGAGATGCTCTTAATGTCCGCCAGTTCCGTCAGGGAAAGTACAATGGAGTGAAGCGTTTCTTCCGTTATGACATTGTTTTTATCGCTTCCAAGTATCGCTTCGTTAAAATTCAGGGTGACAATCCCCTTCTCCAGCTTTGGTTTCTCCAGAAGCTTCGCTTCACTGAAAAGTGCACTTACAAGGGTGTCGCTCCCCGGTCCTTCAGCCAGTTCCCGCACGATGGCCGCTATGTCATCCCTTTCCGTATTGGGGACCCTTTTCGTTACAGGGACATAATAGATGTCATCGTCTGTTTGCGCCATATAATAGACGGTGAGCGGGCGGGTATTCGTTATATCCGCTGCATCTGACTGGCTTGTATTGATTCCGTCTGCCCTTGAAAGGCCCTCTCCGCTGATAGGCGTTCCATTGACCGGCATCTCTGTCAGCGGCTTGCCATTGATCCACAGCTCGACACGTTCGACGGTATCAAACTGTGTCAGTGTCCATGTTACAGCCTGCAAGATTTTTTGTTCATCTTTTGCTTCGTATTCGGCAAACTCCTCCGAAAAGTCAGCCACTGCCTTTCCATCCTTGATATCGACTTCTACTTCCGTACCAGCCGGAAGAACGGTACGGAAGCCATTGGGCAGCATTCCCGAGACTGGACCATCCGCCACCAAATGTTCAAGTGCCTGCTTTGCGGGACTTTCTGTTTTAGGCAAAGGAAGCGACTGTGACACAACAAATCCGTTGCGATCAATCAAGTAAAGGTCCCTCATGACCGTGTCTGCCTTTTCTTCCCCGGCTGTTTCTTTATCAGGAGAAGCTTTTTGGCTTTCGCCTTCTTTTAAATATGAAACCTTTGGCGGATCCAGCTTTTCCTTCTCCTTGCCAAAGAGACCGCAGCCGGCGGATAAAACACTTGCCGCCATGATAACGGCCATGGCTGCATACGCTCGTTTTGCCATTTTGTACCCCTCCTAGGACTGTTTGTATTCCATGTATACGAGCAGTCAGGGATGTTTAGACCGGCTTGGCCAAAACTTTTGAGTAAGGGAGATAAAAAAACAGAAAACCCCAGTACCCGTTAGGCGGGACTGAGGTTTCTCCTTTATAGGCTCATTTGTGATTCCAAAGCGGCAAGATGGATGTTTTCAATCCTCAAATCCTCTTTTTCCAGCCAATTTGAGGCAATCCGCCCAAAGATCTGCTTAGATCCGGTCGTATAAAAAATATGGTCCGGGGGCGCAGGGGAGGTATTCAACATGTTTTTGTAATGTAAAATCGTACTGACTTCCTGTGCTGTTTCTTCACCGGAGCTGATTACATTCACATCCGGGCCCATGACTTTTTCAATGATGGGACCAAGGAGCGGGTAATGCGTGCATCCGAGAATAAGAGTATCAATGCCGGTCCCCTGTATGGGAGTGAGCGTTTCCGCCACTATTTTTTTTGCAACCTCACCCTGATATTCAAAGCTTTCAACAAGCGGCACAAATTTAGGGCAGGCAAGCTGCTCTATATCCACATAATAATTAATGAGTTTGATTGCCCTGACATACGCCTTGCTGTTGATCGTTCCGACTGTGCCCAACACGCCGATCCGGTAATTTTTCGTCACCTTCAACGCGGCTCTGGCACCTGGCGCTATGACGCCAAGGACAGGGATGTCAAGTTGCTCCCTCATCTCGTCAAGGACAGCTGCCGTTGCCGTATTACAGGCAATGACAAGCATTTTTATGTCGCGCTTCAATAAAAATTCGGCCATCTGCCAGGTGAATTTCTGTACTTCATGCTCGGTCCGGGGCCCATACGGACACCTGGCCGTGTCACCTAGATAATAAAGGATTTCATGCGGCATCTGCCTCATGATTTCTTTTGCGACGGTCAAGCCGCCAACTCCTGAATCTATGACTCCTATTGCTTGTTCCAAAATTCCCGCCTCATTCTTTTCGCATGTCTTGATGTAGTTTGGCTAAATTATTTCTTAATTTTAACACTTCATCCGAAGAAAAATCAACGAGTACTTCCTGGAGATAGCCCTGCCTTTTCTTGATCACTTCATCAATCATGGACTCGCCTTTTTCAAGGAGATGA
>DATBUB010000356.1:0-5547 GCA_036516555.1 Bacillaceae bacterium | reverse complement strand
AAGTTGTAAATTTTCTATCAACTAGTGACAAGAACTCTTTATTTTGGTAAAATTGATCATAAAATGTGACTATTTAACTAATTTTGAAAGGGGGAGAGGATATGAAAGGAGCTAAGTATACTTTAGTATGGGTATTTTGGCTCATAGCGTTTCCAACCAGTTTATGGTTCGCCTATCAGATTTCTCCTCCTGAAATACATATGCGTGAAGCCGTTATCTTTACATTGATGGCTGCGGCCATAGCCTGCATGCCGCTTATCATCAACGGAACCACCCTTTTTCTGAGTCACTGGATCACCATCGCCGCTTTTCTGTCCTATGGGCTTTTCTTTGAAATGGTCCTGCTGCAATTTGCAACAGTCATTGTCATGTTTGCCATCAAACTGAGGAGACATGAGCTTTACCGTTATTTTTTAAATTCATCCATGCTGTTCATTACATCCCTCATAGCAGGTTTAGGTTTTTTTGCGGTGGGAGGGCAGACCGGATTCTCAACTCTTGAAGAGCTGTTTATCCCTATTACGATTTACCAGTTATTATATTTTCTTGTCAATCAGATTCTTCTTTATTTTGTTTCCATCATCATGGGAAAAAAACAGCGTTTCTTCGGAAAGGATTTTGTCTGGGAAGCCATTCTTTTGCTTGTCGTGTTTCCCCTTGGAATCAGCCTTTTCTATTTAAATGAATTTATGGGACCGATTTCGGTCCTCCTCATTGGAGTGCCGTTCATCAGCTTTGCTTTCGTTCTTCGCATGTACAATTCGACGGAGAAAATAAACGATAATCTTCAGAAGGCCGTCGAAATTGGGCACCAGCTGACAGAAAGGCTACAGGTAAAGGAAGTCATGGACTTATTCATCCAGAAGATCTCCCAAACTCTTCCTGTAGATTACGCGTATATTCTTGATGTCCAGGAAGATGAATTGGTCATGCTGAGGCAGATGGAAAACGGGGAACAGAGGTTTGATGATATTGTCCCCCTCAAAAAAAGTGAGGGGATCAGCGGTTATGTCTGGGAGACCGGCAAGGGCCTGATTTACCATGAAAAGAAAGACTGGAACCATTATGCCCAGGGGTATATTCCTGCACTGGCAGAAAGCGTCATGTGTGTGCCCATCATCCGGAGCCAGAAGGTGGAAGGCGTATTGTTTTTGGCCACCACCAGAAAAAAAGCATATGAAAAGTTTCAGCTCATGATAGTGGACATCCTCTGCTCTTATTTTGCTGTAGCGCTCGTAAATGCCCGGCATTATGAGGAAACAAAGCGGAACAGTGAACGCTGTGCTTTGACAAAACTATATAACTATCGGTATTTTGAAGAGTATTTAAGCAGCAAGATGTCAGCTTTGCATTCTGGCAAATGCAAAAAAATATCTTTAATCATGCTTGATATCGATCATTTTAAACAAATTAACGATACATACGGCCATCAGGCGGGCAATGAAATCTTGGCGAAGATGGCCACCCGGCTGAGCGACCTGATCGGCACCAGGGGTACGCTTGCAAGGTACGGAGGAGAGGAGTTTGTCATTCTCCTTCCGGATACCGATCAGCAGATCGCACTGCGCATAGCAGAGAATGTAAGGCAAACCATAGCCAACCGCCCGTTTACCGTCCAAAACGAATTGGACCCTTCCCTTGGGTTTGCTGAAGTGAATATCACCGTAAGCATCGGCGTTTCGACTGCTCCCGAGGATGCAGACGATGCGATGTCCCTAATCCGCCATGCGGACCGGGCGCTGTATATCGGGGCAAAAAGGGCGGGAAGAAACAGGGTTGCTGAATATGTAAAGATTTGAGATAGGGAGAAAGAGTGCCGCATCAATCATGTTTGCACTCTTTTTATTTTGAAAGAAATACTGTTTTTTTGACAAAAATACCGGATTTGCAGCATAGGATCCATGATATTCAACGGTCAAATCTTCGCATGTATAGAAAATATATCTATAATGGGGGAGATCATTTGCCATGGCCATCATTATTTTTATCTATGCTTTGCTTCTCGGCTCATTTCTCAATGTAGTAGGACTTCGGGTACCGCTCAACCAATCTATTGTGCATCCCCGCTCCCGATGCCCCGGCTGCAGACGGGAGCTGAGGCCTATAGAGCTGATTCCTGTTGTTTCTTACCTTTTACTTCAAGGATGCTGCAGCGCCTGCGGATCCAGAATATCCCCTCTTTACCCATCAGTTGAACTGGCCTCTGGCCTGCTTTTTATGTTAGCCTGGGTGCGATCCGGCTGGTCTGTTGAAACGCTCATCGCCTGGACCTTCATTTCAATGCTCCTTATTATCATCGTAACAGATATCCAATATATGCTGATTCCAGATAAAATCCTTCTCTTTTTTGCCGGTGTTTTTCTGACGGAACGACTGCTGCTGCCCCTCAACCCATGGTGGGATTCTCTTTTTGGAGCCGGTACAGGATTTGCGCTGCTCCTTCTTATTGCCGTTGCAAGCAAAGGAGGTATGGGTGGAGGGGATATCAAGCTTTTTGCAGTGATCGGTTTTGTCTACGGTTTGCAGTTTGTCCTGCTGGCTTTTTTCCTTTCTTCTATGCTTGGAGCATTGTTCGGACTGCTAGGAATGGCAGCAGGCCTTGTTGAAAAAGGGAAACCCATCCCTTTCGGCCCCTATATTGCCGCAGGATCCCTGCTGGCGTATTTTTATCATCAGCCCATACTTGATTGGTATTTTTCTTTTTATTGAGAAGCATGGAGGAAGATTTTAGGCCATGTGATTATTTAGCTGCAGCGAGAACAGCCAGGTCCGGCCGGAAAAAAAGATCCTTTCCTCCGGTTCCCCGATGACACGGGCAGCGGGGGCGGAACTAAAAACCCCTAAAAAATTTGGCGAAACCTTTATGGACAAGGCGACAAAAGTCTTGTCTTTTTTTTATGGCCGTATGCTAGCATGGAGCAAAGTATGGGCGGGGAGGATGAGCGGATGGACAAAAAACAAAAGTCGTCGGTGCCTGAAATCAAGATCAAAATCAATGGAGAAGAACGTCCATTTTCCGAGCGGGTGGCTATCAGCAATTGGCAGACGGCCAAAAGAGAATCGGCAGCTGCCGAAGAAGCCGCCGATGAGGAAAGCTTTGAATGGGTCCTGCCCGATGTAAACAGCAGAGAAGTGCCCGAATATGAAAAAATCAATTATGCAGCACCCAAGAAAAAATCATTTCCGTCTCAATGGAAGAGGCCATTCAACCGAAATAAGGCGTCTTTGCTCGTTTCTGTTATCCTGGCAATTCCGGTTGGCCTGATTCTTGGATTGCTCATGCTCAAAATGGCGATCCACACGGAAGAAAAGCCGGCGGCTCAGCAGGCATTGGCTGAAAGCCCCATTCAAACAGAGCAAAAGGAGGGTGGCTCTGTGGGGGCGGTGACGCGGCCGGAGTTCACTTCTGCTGTTTTGCAAGGAGGTGCCTATTCGACCGAAGAAGCCGCAAAGAAAGAATCTCTGGATTGGCAATCGAAGGGCTTTGCCACAGTCATGCTGGATCTGGACGGTATGAAGTACTTGATTATAGGGGCTGCTGGAGACATCGGAACCGCCAAGCAGTGGAAAGAAAAGCTGGGCAATGAGGGGCTTGATGTCATGGCGAAGGAGCTCGTACTGGGAGAAAAGGCATATAAAACCGGATCAAAGACGGAATCACAGCTCGCTGAAGGGCTGGGGAAGTCTTTTAATCTGCTGTCGAAAGAAGTGGCATCGGGAGCCGTTACAGGCAAAGTGGATGGAAATTCTCTGGCAGAAATCAAAGGAAGCCTCGATAAAGAAAAGACTGAGAAATGGGAGGATGCATCTCTTCAGCATGACTACAATGCCTTATGGACATCTTATGAGTGCCTGCAGCGCTTTCAGCAGTCCGGTGACAAAAAGGAGCTGGCAAAAGCTCAGCAGTCGCTTCTGACTTTTTTGGGATCGGTCCCCTACCGTTTCAAGCCGGCGGGGGAGTGATCCCCTTGTTTGTCCAATGGGTTTTTGGTACGATTGAATTGTATCTCCCTACTGAAATGAAAGGCAGGATTGCTTATGCCCGATCTGGTGCTTGCTTCAACTTCTCCTCGCAGAAAAGAGCTTCTTGAAAAACTTCACATTCCTTTTACCGCTTTTTCACCAAATGTAGATGAAAGTACAGAAGATGGCCTGGAACCCTCGGAGGTCGTAATGGGCCTGGCTGAAAGGAAGGCAAGGGCCGCTTTGGTTCACCATCCGGATTCGTGTGTCATCGGATCCGATACGATTGTCGCCTATGGCGGTTTGATTTTGGGGAAACCATCAGGCCGCACGGAAGCCAAGGAAATGCTCTCAGCCCTCTCAGGAAAGACTCACCAAGTATTCACGGGTGCAGCCGTTATCTATAACGGGCAAACCCACCGGTTTTATGAAAAGACAAATGTGACGTTTTGGGAATTGGAGGATGATGAAATCGAACGGTATCTGCATACAGGCGAACCGTACGACAAAGCCGGGGCCTATGGTATTCAAGGCTTGGGGGCCCTGTTGGTCAAATCCATCCATGGAGATTATTATTCTGTGGTCGGCCTTCCCATTTCTCGTTTATCACGTTTGTTGTCAAACCTCGGCTTTAGCGTCCCGCCTCCCGAAGCATAAAAGGAGGAAAGTGCATGAAATCCGAATCGCTGATGATCCGGGATTTCCCCGCGGAAGAAAGGCCGCGTGAAAGGCTTGTAAATCACGGGCCGCAAAGCTTGTCGAACCATGAATTGCTTGCCATCCTGCTAAGGACGGGATCTAAATCTGAGTCGGTCATTCAGCTTGCCAACCGGCTCCTCACCCAATTTGGCGGCCTGGGCTGGCTGAAGGATGCGGCGCTTGAGGAAATGACGCGCATGAAGGGGATTGGACAGGCGAAGGCCATCCAAATTGCCGCTGCGGTTGAACTGGGAAGAAGGATCAGCAATCTTTCCTATGACGACCGATATGTCATCAGAAGCCCGGAGGATGGCGCCAATTACGTCATGAATGACATGCGATTTTTGAAACAGGAACATTTTGTTTGCCTTTACCTCAACACAAAAAACCAAGTATTGCATCGCGAAACTGTTTTTATCGGAAGCCTCAATGCATCCATCGTGCATCCCCGCGAGGTTTTCAGGGAAGCATTCCGCAGGTCGGCTGCCTCCATCATTTGTTTCCATAATCACCCTTCAGGGGATCCCTCCCCGTCCCGCGAAGATATCGATGTCACCAGACGGCTGGTGGAATGCGGGAAATTAATCGGAATTGAAGTCCTCGACCATGTTATCATCGGAGACCTGAAATACGTCAGTATGAAAGAAAAAGGATATGTATAATACTATTCTTTTGACATGTGTTACGATATAATTAGATTTATGATTTTTTTGCTGAGACATGTGTGAGCAGCACTAAGTTGTCTGAAAATATAGGGCGAAACAGCATTGGGATAAAACGATTAAGACTGGCAGAAAACTGCCGGCTTTTGACTATGATCATGTAAGCAAACCGTATCAGAAAGGGAGATACATACATGTTTGGAATTGGAACGAAAGATCTTGG
>DATBUB010000355.1:0-8590 GCA_036516555.1 Bacillaceae bacterium | reverse complement strand
ATGCCTGTACAGAAATACCTTTAAAAAAAGAGAAAAAACCGATTTGCAGCTGCAAATCGGTTTTTTCTCTTTTTTTAAAGGTATTTCTGTACAGGCATCGAATACTACACAACAGAAAGGAAGTGAGTGTTTGCTTACCGCATTGGATGAAAACGGGAAAGTTGTCTCCCTTGTCGATGAAAAGGTACCTTCAGTCCTTCAGGGCAGAAGCCGGTTCAGCCGCTATTATTGCCCGGTTTGCAAGGAACTGATGATAATCAAAGCCGGGGCCATTCGGATTCCCCATTTCGCCCATCGAAAAAATTCTGCATGTTCCTCACCGCTTTTTGAACCCGAGAGCCGCCGTCATCTTGATGGGAAAAGGCACCTCTATCAATTTTTTCTCAAAAATCGCATGAAAGCATCCCTTGAGTATTATCTTCCAAGCCTGAAGCAGCGGCCGGATTTGTTTGTAAGAGACAATCACAGCTTTGCGGTCGAATTTCAGTGCTCAACAGTTTCTCCCTCGGCCATTCAGAAACGGACAGAGGGATATGTATCTGCGGGTATTGCTCCCATTTGGATTTATGGAAATCTGCCCGAACGGACAGGGGGCAATGCGTTTGCAATGAATGATTTCCTTTGGGCCCTTACCAGAAGGCAATCAGAAGCGGGTTCACATCTCCTATGCTATGACCCTGCCAGGGAAATTCTTTTCATCCTCTACCATATCACCCCATCAACCCCAAGAAAGGCATTTGCTCATGTCCGCCAATTTCCCCTTAAAAGTTTGAAGCTCCCTTTATTTATGAATATTTCCGACAAACCTCCATTCACTGCTGAACAGTGGCAACAAGCTAAGCAGCGCTGGCTGGAAAGGAAAGTGCGGTTCGGAAATCTTACCCGCGACCCTTTCTTGAAAGCGGTCTATGAGGCAGGACAAAACCCATTCCTCCTGCCGCATGTCTGCGGAGTTCCGGTGAGGGAAATGGAAGACTTCTCTTCACACGCCACGGAATGGCAGTTCTTTATTTGGGCTGACTGTTTGCTTAAACTGAAAGCAGGACAGCGATTATCATTGAATTATATTCATTACAGACTGCGTGAGAGAGTAAAAAGCAGTGAACTAAGCATGAGAATCCTGCCCGGAGTTCCGGCAATCAACAGAGGGAAGGCTGTTGAAGCTTATATGGATTTTTTAGCGGAAGAAGGGTATGTAAAAAAAACAGGCAAAAATATGTACATCATGCATAAATTATGGATGGCTCCCAAAAATACAGAAGAAGCCCAAAGGAGAGAATCGGTCTTTTATAAAAGACTGTCCATCCCGGTATATCCGGAAGCGTCCGCAGAAAAAAACACTCCTTGTTTTTTTCTCTGGGAGCAGGAATTATTAGAAGAAAAATAGAATATATACGTGTGAAGAAATTTCGGAATCCGAAAAAACAGCTTAAGAATTGGGGGATTGGACATGACAAATGAAAGTACAGTAAAAACCCTGCCAAACCGTTCTGAAGTTCCAGAAGAACTGACATGGAGGCTCGAGGACATTTTTTCTTCCGACAAAGAATGGGAAGAAGAGTATCAAAACATCAAAGAAAGTCTGAATGGGGCAGGGCAGTTTAAAGGACGTCTCGGGGATAACAGTGAAAGTCTGCTTCAAGCCTTGGAATATCAATCAAAAGTGTCCGAAAGAATGGGAAGGCTCTATACATACGCACATATGCGATATGATCAGGATACCACTAATTCTCATTATCAGGGTCTGAATGCGAGGGCTGAAAATCTATATTCACAGGTGGCAAGCGCCTTTTCCTACATGGTCCCTGAAATCCTGGAGATGGACGAAAACAGGCTTGCACAATTTGTAGAGAACAATGAAGGTCTGAGACTTTATAAGCATGCATTGGAAGAAATCAATCTGCAAAGGGGACACGTACTGACCGCCGAGCAGGAAGGCCTGCTGGCAGAAGCATCGGATGTCCTTGGCTCTTCCAGCACGACATTCGGAATGCTGAACAATGCGGATTTGGAATTCCCTGTCATCCCGGATGAAAATGGGGAGGACGTACAGCTGTCTCATGGGAACTTCATCCGTTTTCTGGAATCTCAAAATCGGGAAGTTCGTGAACGGGCATTTAAAAAGGTGTATGAGACCTATGGGAAATTCAGCAATACGTTTTCGAGCACTTTAAGCGGAGCGGTCAAAAAGGATAATTTTTATGCCAGGGCACGCAAATACGGGTCCGCGAGGCAGGCGGCGCTAGCTGCAAATAATATTCCGGAAACGGTATATGACAATCTTGTCGAAACCATCAATAAGAATCTGCATCTGCTTCATCGCTATATCAAGCTGAGGACGAAGGTGCTTGGAGTCGACAAGCTCCATATGTACGATTTGTATACACCATTGGTGAAAGACGTCAAAATGGAAATTCCATATGAAGAGGCCAAAAAGCTTGTGATGGATGGCCTTGCACCGCTTGGAGAGGAATATGTCGGAATCCTGAAGGAGGGTTTTGACAACCGCTGGGTAGATGTCCTTGAAAACAAGGGGAAACGGAGCGGAGCATACTCTTCGGGGACGTACGGCACGAATCCGTATATTCTCATGAATTGGCAGGACAATGTCAATAATCTGTTTACGCTTGCCCATGAATTTGGACATAGTGTACACAGCTATTATACGAGAAAATACCAGCCATATCCTTACGGCAATTATTCCATTTTTGTAGCCGAGGTGGCGTCCACCTGCAATGAAGCTCTCTTAAATGATTATTTGCTTAAGACAACGGAGGATGAGCAAAAACGCCTTTACCTGATCAATCACTATTTGGAAGGATTCAGGGGAACTGTTTTCCGCCAGACCATGTTTGCTGAATTTGAGCACCTGATCCACCAAAAAGCACAGCATGGTGAAGCGCTTACGGCAGAAATGCTGACGAAAGAGTATTATGCTCTCAATAAAAAATATTTTGGCGAAGAAGATATCCATATTGATGAAGAAATCGGTCTCGAGTGGTCCAGGATTCCGCATTTCTACTATAATTATTATGTATATCAGTATGCAACAGGCTACAGTGCTGCCACTGCATTAAGCAAGCAGATACTGGAAGAGGGAGGAAATGCGGTCTCCCGCTATATCGATTTCCTTAAATCCGGAAGCTCCGATTACCCGATTGAAGTGCTGAAAAGGGCGGGAGTAGACATGACGGAAGCTGCGCCAATCGAGGCTGCCTGCCAGGTGTTTGAGGAAAAACTGAACGAAATGGAAAAACTGATAGAAGAGCTTTTATAACAAACTAAGGGGCTGCCCGGAAAGTCAGTGAAAACTGATTTTCTGGGGCAGCCCTCTTTCAATGAATTAGCGGGTTGCTTTCCGCGTGCATGGCTTAATTATCCTCAGCCGCTTTGCGCCTTGCGGGGGCATAAGGCTATGTCACTCCCGCAGGACATTGAATCGAACATGCATCGCACGAAGGAAATGCAAAGCATGTTAGAGGTGTCTTACGCCTGTACTGCAAGCAACAACAAGCAAACGGGCTGCGTTGCCGGTACAATAAATGCCGCCTTAAGCAGTCTGCTCCTTCTATAGATTTTAGTGGCTTGCTGGAAACCCTCTCTCTAGTGAAACCCTCTGAATCGGTTCTTTCCGTTTAAAAAGGAGAAAAATAGCATCAATGAAATGAATAGCAGGGGAGAGGTGATATAAATCGGAACCAGGTTCATCAGCGCTAGAACATTATAATAGAAACTGATGAGGATAAAAACGAGCATCAGGAAGGCAAGTATTTTTCTCAAGAAGATCTCCCCTTTACAATGGAATCGCAAGAATTCATTCCATTCAATTTATATGGTAAATGAGGATAATTAGAACTGCATCGATTATGACAATATTGTGAAGAACGTAACAGACTCCTTGTCATAGGGCAAAAATGCATGGTAAAGTATAAGTGTGAAATGGATCACACATAAACATTACCCCTTTTTGTTTGAACGTGAAAAATTTCTCCCATCCCCTTTGTTATTTAGAGAAAGGCCTTGAAACTGAGTGTTTCAAGGCCTTTTTCCTACTATAAAAATTCAGGTTGTATTGTATTGCCAGTAGGTGCCGTTCGCGGCAGGCACCCGTCTTACTTTGCGCTGAAGCTGCAATTTTTTCATTTGGCGTTCCACGTGCTGGAGGGGCATGTCATAAATGACGGCCAAATCCTGGCTGGCGACAATCGTATTATAGGTTAGGAAATGCTCCAATGGAGGTACATCCGAAGGCAGCGGTCTCCTTTCAAGCAGTTCTGTCAGGATTTGTACGTAAATGTCATAGGAGTAGAGTCCTGTAACCTTTAATCCTTCATCTTCAATATTTTCATTAAAGAACACAATGGCAGGCAATTCCGATACTTCCATTTCGGCTGTAATGGTCAAATCACATTGAAAGGCTTTAGCTGCACTCGGGGAAAAAACATCTCTGACGAACTCCGCTGCATCCAGTCCGACATGGACCGCACATTTCTCAAGCACCTCAATATCCGAAATGTTGGCTTCTTCCATAAAGAGCATTTCCTGCAACCTTCTAAGATACCTTATTCCGGCTCTTTTCCCCTGCAACTCTGCTGCTTTTATGCTGATTGCCGCCAAATAGGGTGAAGACATGGGCCTGTCCAGCCAAACATCCCCGCTACAGGATAGTGCTGTCCTTGACGCAGGTCTCGATTTATCATTTTTCTTATGGTTATTTAATACGGACAGCTCTGCACAAAGCACAAATTTTAGAGTGAAATACTCCCCATATTGCAGCTGAAGCTTTTTTATCACCGGCGATAATGCCCAGCACTCGCTGCAAAACGGGTCCGTGAACAAGTAAATTTCCAATGGCTTTTTATCATTCAGACCATGGGTGTGCTTATAGGAATCCCGCTTCATCAATTTAATTCCTCGTTCGGATCATCCGGTGTATTTACCATATGGCGTGCGGTCAACTCAAGCCTTGCGAAAAAAGGCTCACGCAAATGATCGTCCAGCTGTATTTCATCCATCGCTTCATTCATACAAGAGAGCCATGCTCTCGCTCTCTTTGGAGTGATTTCATGTGGCAGGTGCCTGGCCCGCATCATGGGATGGCCATGTTCATCTGTATACAGGGAGGGGCCACCCAAATATTGAGTTAAAAATTGTTTTTGCTTTCTGGCGACTTCTGTCAAATCTTCAGGAAAAATGGGGATTAAATCAGGATGTTTACCTACCCTGCAATAAAAGGCATCGACGAGCCTGGACAGTCGTTCTTCCCCAATTGCGTCATACGGCGTCGCTTGTTTCTCAACCATATGAATCGCTCCTTTATCTTGAAATAGTATGTTCATTGTAGCAACCAGCCCGTGATAACTCAAACAAATCGCTTTAGGCCGGGATTGCAAAATACCCTGGAAGGCAATTGCCTTCCAGGGTACAGCGTTTGAAAATCAAGATATTTACTATCCATAGTATGTGGCTGACACTTTTTTTACATAGGCTTGCGTTTCTTTGAAAGGGGGGATGCCGCCGTGCTTATCCACATTGCCGGGTCCTGCATTATAAGCTGCAAGTGCGAGAGCAAGGTTCCCGTCATATCGGTCCAGCATGCTGCGCAAATATTTGCTTCCTGCCATTACGTTTTGCTCTGGGTCAAATATGTCCGTTACCCCGAGTCCCCGTGCAGTGCCGGGCATCAGTTGCATGAGGCCTGATGCTCCTGCTTTGCTGACAGCTTCGGAGTTGAAGTTTGATTCATGCCTGATGACGGATTTAATGAGTTTGGCCGGCAGCTTATACCGGTCCGCTGCTTTTTGAATGATAGACTCCAGGTTCCCGGCTGTCCCTGGAACAACGCCAATTCCGCCATTATCAGCCTTATTTGTGTAAGGAAGCTGGCTGATAAAGGAAGTGGAAGAGTTCGCGCTAAGCGGGGAGGGGATGCCGAGTTGACTCATTCTGAATACCTGTCCGAGAAAGGGGAAGGAATTCGTTCCGGCACCCGGCACCAACGGTCCATCTTGTACGGAGAGAAAAGCCTCTTCGAGGAAAGAACCGAAAGTGGAATCAGTTGCTGTGATTGCTTTGTCTTGTCCAGAGAGGCCTCTCATTGCCTGAAGCTCCAGCATAATCTTTACTTGTCCGAGAGAATCCATAAATAATGGCCTCCTGTATATTTTTTCATTCTTGTACACCGTTCTGTCTTTTTTTGGCTTTGTAAAAGCGTCTGATTTTACTATCGCGGTTTGGACGGGAATGTTTAATTCTTCAAGCAGCTCCTTAAAGATCTTTTCCCCACCTTCCCGGTCTTTTACCTCATATTCGATCTCGTAATCCTCACCGCCTAAGTAATGGCTATGATCGAATACCAGGAGCCCGCCTTTATAGGCAATCTCTGCCCGGTTCGTTGTCAGGGAGCCAAAAAGGGACACTTCTTCTAATGGAATACCCATGGCGCTGAGTTCTTCCCGCACTTCTCCATCAGGAACAATCCCCTTGCCGAGCATTTCCTTTGCCTCCCTGTCATGGAGCAATTGGGTGATTTCCAGCAACCCATCAGGTACAGCCTTTTTTAGCGTCAGTTCGTAATGGCCTTCTCGAGTGCGGATCCTCAATGCCGCACCACTATTTTTAATATCAAAAGAATCTGTATCAAAATAATGATTTGTTTGCTCGTGGAATTCGCCTTTTTGGATGCGGAACCTCTCCAATAAATCCAAAAAGGCGTTTCTGCACACAATATTTTTAAATTCTATTTCCAATTCCCTGCTCAATCTGATTCTTCCTCTCAGGCTGTTTCTTTCTACCATTATGAACCTATCGATGGATAGAGTTCAAGATGATTTTCCATTTTCGCTCCAAAAAGACTGCTGACCCCTGTAAGAATGGCTGCATTATGCTAAAATAAGCCTGATACCAAGTATGGATACATAGGTGTACCTTTATGCTTTTGATTGCAGCCGGAAGGCTGGACCTACAAGAGGTGAAGAACGTTGAATCATTGGAACCAATTTTTAGCGCCATATAAACAGGCCGTGGAAGAACTGAAAGTGAAACTTAAAGGCATGAGAGGCCAATTTGAACAGGAACACATCCACTCCCCGATTGAATTTGTTACAGGCAGGGTAAAACCAGTAGCAAGCATTCTCGATAAGGCAAATCTGAAGAAAATCCCTTTGGACAGGCTGGAGACAGATATGCAGGACATTGCGGGGCTTAGAATGATGTGCCAGTTTGTGGATGATATCAAAACAGTGGTGGAATTGCTCAGGAAACGAAATGATTTTCGGGTTGTGGAGGAAAGAAATTATATCTCCCACAAAAAGCCGAGCGGATACAGGTCGTACCATGTTGTCATTGAATATCCGGTACAGACCATCCATGGAGAAAAGAAAATACTGGCGGAAATACAGATCCGGACCCTATCGATGAACTTCTGGGCCACCATTGAACATTCCCTCAACTACAAATATAAAGGCCAATTTCCCGAGGAAATCAACACAAGGCTGCAGCGGGCAGCGGAAGCAGCTTTTCGCCTGGATGAAGAGATGTCGCAAATAAAAGAGGAAATACAGGAAGCCCAAGCTTACTTCTCGAAAAACAAGGAAACAGCCAAAAATCATGAAAAAAAGAAAGATTTGCTGCAGTAATTAAACCCGCATCGTGAAAGGATGAGAGGATTGAAATTTGCCATCACATCAAAAGGGGATCCGACCTCAAATGCACTCATGCATAAGATGAGAACCTATTTACAGGATTTTGAACTGATTTATGATGAAAACCAGCCCGATATTGTCATCTCGGTAGGAGGTGACGGAACGCTGCTCTATGCGTTTCACCGGTACAGTTCACGCCTTGACCAGACCGCCTTCGTGGGGGTTCATACTGGCCATCTTGGCTTTTATGCAGACTGGGTTCCAAGCGAGATCGAAAAGCTGGTGATCGCAATTGCGAAAACTCCTTACCAAATCATTGAATATCCGCTGCTTGAAGTCATCATCCGATACAGGCACGGCGGAAAAGAAACCAGATATCTGGGATTGAATGAATCAACAGTTAAAAGTGTTGAGGGGACACTCGTCATGGATGTGGAGATTAGGGGAGAGCATTTTGAACGCTTCAGGGGAGATGGATTATGCGTTTCCACCCCTTCTGGAAGCACGGCATATAATAAAGCCCTTGGCGGAGCCATTTTGCATCCTTCAATCCCGGCAATCCAGCTGGCGGAGATGGCATCCATCAATAACCGGGTATTCCGTACGGTGGGTTCGCCCTTAATTTTGCCTGCACATCATACCTTAATGCTGAAACCGGTCAATACGCATAACTTTGATGTCACCATCGACCATTTGACATTGCTTCATCAAGATGTGAAGTCCATCCAGTTCCGTGTTGCGGAAGAAAGAGTGAGATTTGCCAGATTTCGTCCTTTTCCATTTTGGAAAAGGGTGCACGATTCTTTTATTTCAGATGGCGGGTGAAAGTATGGCTCCGTTTACTATAAAGCACCATATTAAAAAAAACGATAATGGAAAAATGCTCCGTGAATTTCTCACCGAGCAGGGAGTTTCCAGAAGGGCATTGACGGCCATCAAGTTCAGAG
>DATBUB010000354.1:0-2167 GCA_036516555.1 Bacillaceae bacterium | reverse complement strand
ACCTCGCGGGCACCCTCTTGCAGTTCATTTACCGTGGCGATGACTTCTTCAGTGGATTGAGCCGACTGTTCGGCCAGCTTGCGGACCTCCTCCGCCACCACGGCGAACCCTTTCCCGTGTTCCCCCGCCCTTGCCGCTTCGATGCTGGCATTTAATGCTAGCAGGTTGGTCTGAGCCGAAATCTTGGTTATCGTCTCCATGACCTTGCCGATGGCTTGTACCTTGTAATCCAGCCCGGATACCGAATCGGCCATGGATTGCAGGTTGCCTTTCCAGTCGTTGAACGAGTTTTTCAATTTCTTCATTTGCTCACGGCTGTCCGAGTTGATTTCGTCTGCCCTTATCGCAATGTCTGTCATTTCCTCTGCCTGATCATTGATTTCGTTGATTTTTTCGCCCAGCATAAAGGCATTTTCATTCACTTCTTCCGCATCCTCAGCCGATTTGGATGCACCCGCGGCGATTTCTCCTACAGCGGAAGCCATCTGTTCGCTGATCGCGTTCGTTTCTTCTGAGGCAGCACTCAAGCTTTCCGCAGACTGCCTCACATTCGAGACAGACGTATTAATGATGGAAATCAGGTTATTCATATTGTCGACCATCGTGTTAAAATTAACGGCCAGCTGTCCAATCTCATCTTCCGATTCGATGTCGGAACGCACCGTCAAGTCTCCCTCCGCCACCTCGTCCATGGAAGCCTTTAATTTCTGCAGCGGACGGATCATCCGGTTCAGCATGATCATTAATATGATAAACGTGATGATTTCCGTTGCCAGCGCAATCCACATGAGCATTTTGCCCGATTCGGATGCAATTTTCGTGATCTCTGATTCTTTATAATCTGCCCCAATCTTCCAGTTGAAGCCTGGGAGCGTCTGATACACCATTAGCTTGTTTCCGCCTTTTTCACTGTAGCGGGCAATGCCTTCCTCGCTGCCTTTCTTATACATGCCGGCAATATAGGAGTGCTTCATGATGTTTGCTCCGCGTGCCTGCTGATGTACGATGGCCGTGCCTTCGGGGTCCAGAACAATCGGATGTCCTCCAAACCCAAGCTTTGTCTCCGATAACTTGGCCGTCATCGTTTGAAGCTTGATGTCCACTCCGACTACCCCGATGAACGTGCTTCCGTCCATTACTGCTTTGGAAGCGGTAATGACGTATTCCCCTGTCGCTTTGTCGATATACGGATTGCTCCAGCTTACGCCTTCTGTGTTCTCCGATGCCAACTGATACCACGGTCTTGTTGTAGCGTCAAAACCAGTCAAGTCCACATATGGAATGATCTTTGTATGCTTGTTGGGCATGGATAGATAGATGGAGGACGCGTCGCCATAAATGCCCAGATACCCTTCAAACTTGGTCTCCAGATCCTTGATGATCTTGTTTTTCGCTTCATCCTCTTCCACGCTTTCGATTAGGGCATACTCCCTTACTTCTTGGGTCAAGGAAATCTGATGGATGCTCTTTTCATATTGCCCCAGGAAATACTGGATGGAATTCCCCATCTCCGTAACTGCACCCTTGCTTTGCTCAATCAGATTCTCTTCAGTCTTTTTCTTGATCTGTGTGCTGCTGATGGTGATGATCACTGCAATGGATAATATGATAAGAAGTAGGACGGTACTGATGATTTTTGTTTTGATCGATTTAAACACCGGCTATTCACCTGCTCTTTCCGACATTAGTCCTTTAGTGCCTATATCGTCAAAATCTTATAATTATTGAGTTGTTTATAGTAAATTTGAACTATTTTATTGGTTTCATAATTTTGCAATAGATTAGCAGCTTATAGTACAGTGAATGTAAAAATATGTTGTTTAGGGGACTTGTATGATTACATTAAGAGCGATTGACAAGGACAACTGGGAGGAAGCCATTAGCCTAAAGGTTAAGCCGGAACAGCGTCAATTTGTTGCCTCCAATCTGTATTCTGTTGCACAGGTTCAGTTTTTGGATGATTTTCAAGCCATGGGGCTCTATGAAAAGAAGGATGGGCCCATGGTTGGATTTGCTATGTATGGCATCGATCCTGACGACCGGAATTTTTGGATATACAGGCACATGATCGATCAAAAACACCAGGGGAAAGGATTGGGGTCTGCTGCCTTGCAATGTATTTTAGAAGATATCCGATCGAGGAATGAGTCCGTAAATGCCGCATGCA
>DATBUB010000353.1:0-5253 GCA_036516555.1 Bacillaceae bacterium | reverse complement strand
TTACAACCGCAAGCCAGCAGAATCAGGGAAGGAAATCGGATTGCACACGGACCTGATTACCAGCAGTGAATGGCAAGTCTTGATTTACAATAACTACTCAAACTGGTCCTATAAGGAAGGCACACAATTCGGGATGCCTGTTTATCACATTGAAGGAACAATCCCGTCAAGCACTTCCAACAATCTTGCTGGCCCTTTTACAATGACGGTTGCCAAAGAGACTGGTGCCCTTCTCGACTTGAAATGCTATGGGAATGAAGGGAATCCCATCCTGTCCATCGACGTGAAAGACATTACAATCAACCAAGGCATTTCGGATGATATTTTTGTCTTGGATGTATCGGGAGATCATGAGGTGTCCAACTATGAGTTCAATATGAGAGGTATTGAGGATTCTGAAGAGAAAACAGGCGGAGTAAAGACGAATAATGATTGATATAAGGTTTGTAACATGGAAAATACTGCTGCTGTCTGCTTTTTATTTTTTCATCATTCTGTCAGGGAGTATCGCAATCGCTGCGAAGATGGGGAGCCATTCGCTGTTTGATTTCATCGTCCATTTGCAGAGCGGGGGCAGTGCCGGCAATTTTACTTTGGCATTTGGCACCTTGCCTTTGCTTGCCTTCCTCCTCCCTTCCCTGATCGATTTGACCGAACGCGACCACATAGTTCTAAGATTGCAGAATAAAACCACGCTGTACCGTCACCATATCCTTTTTTCCATCATCGCCAGTGGTATTTTCGTCTCTTTAATGGCATTGGCGGGTTTAGCTGCATCTATGGCGCTGGTTGGACATACTGATAATTTATGGACCACAAAGCAAGGGTCCGTGTATTTTCTTTTGGAAAATAAGGAGCTCTTCCCGCTCTATATTTCCAAGGTGGCGAGTTGGAAAGTGTGGGGTTACATCCTGGCCTCGCGTTTTTTAGCAACTTTATTCATGTCACTCTTGATCATTGCCTTGAAGCTGCTGCTCAGGAAAAACATCTTGGTATTTTTCTCTGCATTGCTTCTTTTGGGGACAGATGCCCTGTTGCCCCGAGGGTTCAGCCTGTTCCTTGGGAGGACAAGAATCGATTTGGAAACATGGCTATCACCGGCGGATCAATGGTTTAATCTTGTTTACTTCTCGTTAGGGATTGTGCTGCTATTTTTCCTTTCCGGTAATCTTTACAGAAAAAAAGAGTTTTTATAAAAGATCTAGGGTGATCAAATTGTTGAAAATGGACTTGAAACGAATTGGCACACGCCCAATATTTTGGGCTGTCTTCCTGGCTGGCCTCATCTATGCCCTGATTCCAGTTATTCAAACGTGGCCGCATGGGGTGGATGCGGAATACTATATCTCTTATCCAAGAAACCCCTATGTCAGCTGGATGTATTTCACGGGGGATACCTATTATATGTACGCTTTGACGTTTCCCCTGCTTGCCTCACTGGCGTTTTCAGACGCCTATGCAGAAGACTTCAATACCGGCTTTATCAAAAACATCCTGACCAAAGTGAACAAGAAGCGGTATCTGCTAAGCCGTTATGCAGTCAATTTCTGCATCGGGGGCTTAATGGCCACATTACCGCTCACAGTAAACTTTTTGGGTGAAATGGCTGCCTATCCCCTGATTGATAATCATTATTTTCTCGGAATGCCCGTAGTGACGGGAGGGGGCTTCTGGCCTGAACTTTTTTATTCTCATCCGCTGGTTTACATTCTGCTTCGGCTCGGCCTGCTGTTCCTGTTTGGCGGCATGTTGGCATCTCTCGGCCTTGCTTTCTCAACGGTTGTGAAGAATCGTTACATTGTTCTCATTTTTCCCTTCCTCTTTGTCTTGATGATGGATGTCGTAGCCAATGTTCTCGGCATGTATTCACTGACTTTGCTGTTTCTGGGAAATGTTGAGGCATCATGGGAACTGGCAGTATGGCTGATTCCGGGGATCGGCACTACTTTTATCTGGTTTTATGTATTGGGTGAAAAAAATGAAACCATTTGAACTATGGAAAACTTCATTTCGTTCCTTAATTGCCCAAAAGCGGTTCGGACTATGGATTCTTGTTTATATTCTGGCCGCTGAATGGTTTTTGATCACCCTTGCCCGGCAAGGAAGCTGGTCGGACCGCGGTCTCTTTGATTTGATTGCAGATCCTCTCGGCTGGGGCGGCGGTACTAACCATCATATGTTTATCCTCGTGGCCATCCCAACTTTAGTGTTGGTTCTCGGAAGAATGGTTGATTTTAATCAAACGGCCGGATTGGTGCTGAAGTTCGGCTCACGTTTTAAGACCTGGCATGCAAATGTACTGTCCGCCATCTTCCTATCAGCTCTATTGGCTTGCCTTATACTGGGCGTGTCACTGCTTGTTGCGGGGCTGATGGTCGGCTGGGAAAATACCTGGCTCAAGCCCTCTGGAACCATTGGAGATGTATTGGCTGACGAAGGGAAATTGAATGCTATTCTCCCCAACCTGGCTGGACATCGGCTGATCCTTGTAATATTAGCCACCAAATTTCTGGGCTTTGTAATGATTTCATCTTATATTTTATTCCTGAAAAACTTCATCAAAAATGATGGCTTTATTTTAATCATCCTTATTGCCATGGCCGGCTTAGATTATACCGGAGTCTTGCGGTTTCCTGTGTTTGCAATGTCGGCCGTCCTTACCTTCCGGGATTGGCTGGAACCAGCAACCACGGTGTATCATTCACTCTACCTATTCATCGTTTCACTTGTCCTGTACAGCGTTTCAGGCTGGCTATATGAAAGGAAGGACTTTCTTTCATGATCTTCAACTTATACAAACGTGATGTAGCTTATAGCCTTATATACGGAAAAGTAAAGTTTGTACTGTTTTTCACGGTCATTGGCTTTTTGGCTGCCATGATCAGCTCGCAACTGAAACCCTTTTACAGCAATAGTGCCGGTACGTTTTACCAGCTATTGAAGGATTTTGGGTACCTTGAAGAACCATCGCATTTCCAACTGCCTGCTTACTGGGTGTTCATCCAATGTTCCGTTCAATTCCTCATAGGGGATTTTTTAACTCATGATTTAAAAAATAATGGCCGCTACTTGTTGTTGCGCTGCCGTTCGAAATCAACTTTCATTCTCGCAAAAATAGCCTGGCTGCTCACCATCAACTTGTTCATTTACGGGGGGCTGTTTGCTGTTATCTATCTTGCTTCCTGTTTTGTCTATGGTGACTTTTCATTAGATTCATCCCCATTTTTCGAGGACCATGTGGCGACTTTGATTGCACCTGCGGAGCTGGTCGCTCGGATTGTCATAGGGTATTTGCTGACAGGAATTGTGCTGTCGGCCATCCAGCTGCTATTGCTGCAGTTTCTTGCACCGGCCATTACTTTTTTTGCAGTTGTATTGCTCGGAAGCCTTTCAGCAATTGTTGATGCGAAGTGGCTCCCCGGCATACATTCGATGATTTTAAAGCAGGAAATTTTTGCGCCGGAACAGCAATTATCATTTGGCTTTTCCGTCGCATATACCGCAGTTAGCTTTGTGCTGTTCTCTGCCGTGACCTTCATGGCTTTCAGAAAAAAAGATATTCGCTAGGAGAGTGGGATTATTGGATACCGCAGTCTATGTTATAGCCAATCAAGTATCAAAAACAATCAACAAGCAGCATATTTTAACTGATATCAATCTGGAGTTGAAAAAGAGTTCGATTTATGGCTTCCGCGGTAAGAACGGCTCTGGCAAGACGATGCTGTTCAGGGCATTGTGCGGTCTGATTTTGCCGACGGAAGGGACGGTAACCATTGGGGGCGTTGTATTGGGCAAGGAAGCATCTTTTCCCGAAAGTGTCGGAGTGCTCATTGAATATCCGGGTTTTCTCCATGGGTATACCGGTTTTAAAAACCTGAAAATGCTTGCCAGTCTGAACAACCGGATTAATGATGACCAAATCAGGGACACTATTCGGCTGGTGGGACTTTATCCGGATGACAAGCGGAAATACAAAAAATATTCACTCGGAATGAAACAGCGGCTCGGCCTCGCTCAGGCCATCATGGAAAAACCCGAGCTCATCATTCTCGATGAACCCACAAATGCTCTCGATTCCGAAGGTATTGAAAAACTGAAACAGCTGCTGCTCAATCTGAAGGCAGAAGGGAAATGCATCCTCATCGCCAGCCATGACAAAGAGGAATTGGAGTACTTGTCCGATGAAATCTTCATGATGGAAAATGGAAAGATCATCGACCACTATATTACAGGGACACAGCATAATGAATAAGAGGACATTGCTCATACTGGCATTTACGGTTGCCATCATCGGAATCTGGGGAGCAAGGATGTATCATGTCAATGCAGGTGTTGCAAGAACATATGAAATAGAAAAGCGCATGCCGGGTGATGCCATCCACCTGGATCATGCGGAGCTAAAGGTAGAAGACATTTCATACGGCAAGGCGAAAAATGGCCTTATCCCCGTCACCGTGAACATGAAACTGACAAACAGCGGCGAGAAGGAGACTTCTGTTCTCATCATTGTTGAGTCAAAGCTGGCTTATGGGCTGGAGTACTATCAAACAATGGACGGTGAATATGATCCCGAGCTGCTGCGCCATCTGCCGGCCGGCACTTCTGCTCCGGTAACCCTTACCTTTCATATTCCGCCGAAACACAAGGACAAGTCCGCCGTCCTATATATCGACCCATCTTTATATAAAGATCAGGTAAATGCCTATTATCAAAAAGGAAAGAGATATGGGATTGCAGTGGAAATTTGAGTCTCATGAGAATAAGGACTTCGGTAATTCCGGAGTCCTTTGTAATTGGCATGGCAGGGTAAGATTACTCTTATAAGGAAAGAGATGAAACCTCATCATTTTTATCTAGATTGTTTGAGTTTTATGAATTACTTTTATCCATATTTGAAGTTCTTTTTGGAGCGTTTATCATTCTGCTTATAATGAGGTGGAGTATGTATAGTACTGATGAAACAAAGAGGGTAAATAGCTATAGATTTGTTAAAAATACCCTATCTCTCTAACTTGTTTTTTCTCATCTTAATAAATCATGGATTGTCATTCATAATCCCTGCTTCAAAATTTCACACTAAAACCATTGAATTTATGAAGCCCGGTTCCAAACTTCATCAAGTTCTGTTCCCTCAAATAGGTAACTGCAGCTTTTACTTCCTCTAAAATATTTGGAGCAATTCCTAACGTATTATGTGAACCATAAATCATTGTTATATCAGGAATTTCTGTGATTCTTTCTAAAGAATGAACC
>DATBUB010000352.1:0-9688 GCA_036516555.1 Bacillaceae bacterium | reverse complement strand
TTGCGCCATTGAGCAGTTTCACGGGACGGATGTTGACGTACTGGTCAAAGCTTTTTCGGATGATCAGCAGCAAATCCCATAGTGAAATATGGTCTGGAACGCCCGGGAACCCAACGGCCCCCAGGTAAATGGCATCGAATTGCTTCAATTGTTCAATTCCATCTTCAGGCATCATGCAGCCATGCTTTGTATAATACTCGCAGCCCCAAGTGAAATGCGTGAAGCTGAAGTCAAAACCGCCGTCCAGTTCAGCAGCTTTTTTCAACACTTTAATTCCTTCATCTATTACTTCGGGGCCAATTCCATCTCCGGCAATCACGGCAATGTTGTATGTTTTCATTCGGGCATCCGTCACTTTCATCCTTGATTCCAGACAATGAGTTTCATTTCTGTCATTTCTTCAATGGCAAACTTGATTCCCTCGCGTCCGGTTCCGCTTTCCTTCACTCCGCCATATGGCATTTGGTCTACCCTGAAGGTTGGCACATCGTTGATGATCACTCCGCCGACCTCCATTTTTTTCGCGGCATAGAGGGCGTTTTTCACGTTATTTGTGTAAATGCCTGCCTGAAGGCCGAAAGTGGAGTCGTTGACAAGTTCAACGGCTTCTTCTACGGAATCTACTTTATTGACCACCACAATAGGTGCAAACACTTCCTGGCAAGAGACCTTTAACGCACGGTCGGCATTGACGATGATCGTTGGTTCAAGAACACCGTTTTGAGCTTGTCCGCCAGTGATGACCTCAGCCTCGCTTTTCTTCGTTTCCTCAATCCAGCTGAGTGTGCGTTCCAGCTCTTTCTTGGAAATCAAAGAAGAGATATACGTATCTTCATCAAGAGGATCGCCCAGTTTCAGCTGTTTGGCAGCTGCCGCAAACTTTTCAACGAATTCTTCATATAGAGCCGTGTGCACATAAATTCGCTGTGTAGAAATACAAACCTGCCCTTGGTTGGAGAAAGCTCCCATGATGCAACGGTCAATTATGGAGTCAATCTCCGTATCTTTATCGATGATCAAAGCGGAGTTGGACCCAAGCTCCAGCGTTGTTTTCTTTAAGCCCGCCTGGTTGCTGATCCCGATGCCGACGCTTGGGCTTCCTGTGAAAGTGACCATTTTAACTCGGTCATCTTTGACAAGTGTGTCACCGACAATGCCTCCCGGGCCTGTCACCACATTCAGTACCCCTGCAGGAAGGCCGGCATCAGCAAATACTTCTGCGATGAAGAGGGAGGATAAAGGTGTCTGGGAGGCAGGTTTCAGGACAATCGGATTTCCGGCTGCAATGGCAGGTCCCACTTTATGCGCAACCAAATTCATCGGGAAGTTAAAAGGCGTAATCGCACCGATGACGCCGATCGGCTCGCGAAGTGTGTACCCGATTCTGCCGACCCCTCCGGAAGCGGCGTCAAAAGGGATGGTTTCACCGTGGATGCGTTTTGCTTCTTCCGCAGCGAATTTATACGTTTCAATCGTTCTCGCAACTTCCGCTCTGGCAAAGGTTATCGGTTTCGCCGATTCGTTGGAGATGACTTTGGCTGCTTCTTCAGCCCTTTCCGTCAGAATGTCCACCACGTTCTCCAATATTTCAGCACGCTTATATGCGGGCATGCCTCCAATCACTTCTCTGGCATGGTAGGCAGCTTCAATTGCTTTTTTGGTCAAAGCTTGATCCGCCATGGCAATATCAGCGATTTTTTCTCCCGAATAGGGGGAGTGAAGCGGAGCGTAATTTGGCGCCTCCACTTGTTCTCCGTTGATCATTAAATGTTTGACGTTTGCAGTATCAAGTATTTTATTCATTTAGCGCCTCCAAAATCATTTCATGGAATTGTACAATCGCTTGTTCAGATTGAGAGTAGCGGCCTTTTTCAAAAGCACGTGAGCGGAAGCCGATTTGCTCCAACTCAACGAGTTCGATATCCTCATGGCGGACCTGCTCCGCGAAAGTCATGAGATCTTTCTCTTCCGGGGATATTTTATCAAGGCTGTCTTCACGGAAGTAGTACGTGTAAACGATTTCGGTATTTTCATGGTCAATCGGAACCAATTGGATGGATGCAAGGTTAGCCGGGCCCGGGTAGATGGTAAGCATCAAGTTTGGCCACAGCCAATAGAAAGATCCGCCTTGCATTTCCGCTTCGTCCAGATTAACTTCGCCATATTGTTTATCAGGTTTGACCATAGAGCCTTGAACAGAATAATTTTCACATGTAATGATTTGGTAATCATCCATATTAAGTGTATCTATGAAGCTTGGGTGTGCTACGTGACAGTGGTCACACTCCAGATAGTTTTCAACGAATGCTTTCCAGTTTGCTTTAATATGGCGAGTTTTTCGGTGAGTGAATTGCAGGTCTTTCAGGAAATCGAACTTGGCCAAGCGGTCGAAGAAATCTCCATATGATTCAGCCAATGGCTTTGCATCGTCATCCAAGTTCACGAAAATAAGAGATTCCAGCACTTCCATTCTGACAGGACGCAGGCAGGCATCTTGTACGCAAGCTTCGTCTTCGCCGCGGAAGTTAGGTGCCTTGTTCAGGCTGCCATCCGTTTTGAATGTCCAACCGTGGTACATACATTGCAGGATTTTCTTTTTCCCTTGGCCGCTTTTTTCGAGTTTCGTCGCTCTGTGCGGGCAAACATTATAGAATGCGCGGAGGACTTCATCCGTGCCACGGATTACGATGATTGGGTTATCCGCTACATCAGCGGTGAAGAATGCACCTTTCTTTTCAACCTGGCTGACATGGCCAACAAGCTGCCAAGTCTTTGAGAAAATTAATTCCATTTCCTTATCCAATACCTTCGGATCTGTGAATAATCTGTAAGGCATTGTTCTTTCAAATGTTCTTGTCGTTGCGTTCTGCACTTTATTATAAGCCATGGTTCATTCTCCTTTAATGGGTATATTGTAATATGGATCAGCTTGCTTCGAATTTAGGGCAACCAAACGGTTGATCAGATACTTTGATGGAGTTCGTTGGACAGCCCTCATAGGCATCTTCCAAGTCTTCTACCAGATCTTCAGGAACTTCCGTAATACCCTGGTTGTCATCTAGCAGTGCATAGGATAACCCGTCAGCGGTATACTCGAACAGCTCAGGAGCCACAGGGTTGCATGCTCCGCAGGCAATGCATGTGCTCCGGACGACCATTGTGTATTTTGCCATTTTTCTGCCTCCTCTTATTGTTGATCATTTAACGGCAGGAACCTTTTCTTTCTCTCCCATAATGCTGGTGCTGTGCAAGGGCTGCATTTTCGCACTCGGGTCCACAAACATTTTTGCGCTGCTCACGGCAATCGGTGCCTCGCCGAAGCCAGTGGCAATCAGTTTCACTTTTCCTTCGTACGTACAAATGTCTCCCACTGCATATATGCCTTCGATATTCGTTTCCATTTTGGAATTCACAACGATGGAGTTTTTGTCGATCTCAAGCTCCCAATCTTTGATGGGGCCAAGGGAAGATATGAATCCGAAGTTCACCAGCACATCGTCCACTTCCATCTCTTGAAGCTCTTCTGTCTTTGAATGTTGAATGGCGATCTTCTCAATTTTTTCATCACCAACAAGTTCAACCGGTACAAAGGGGGTCAAAATCTCTGCCTTGGATTGCTTCAGCAGCTCGACACTATGCTCATGGGCGCGGAATTTATCACGGCGGTGGATGATGGACACTTTTCCGGCAATCGGTTCAAGCATCAATGCCCAATCTACTGCGGAGTCTCCGCCGCCGAATAAAGCAACCCTTTTTCCTCTGAACTGTTCCATGTTTTGCACAAAGTAATGAAGGTTTTGGCCCTCAAATTTTTCTTCACTGGCAATCCCCATTTTGCGTGCCTGGAATGCTCCGTTTCCAGCGGTAATGATGATGGTGCGTGAATAGTGGACCTCTTTATTGGTCGTAAGCTTGAATATGCCGTCCGCTTCCTTTTCCACTTTCTCTACGGTTTGGCCCAAGCAGACAGCCGGTTCAAATTGATTCATTTGTTCTATGAGATTATTTACGAGATCCTGGGCCATCACTTTGGGGAAACCGGCAATATCGTAAATGTATTTTTCAGGATAGAGTGCAGCAAGCTGGCCGCCCAATTGGGGCAAGCTTTCTATTATTTTCACAGAGGCCTGTCTAAGGCCGGCATAAAAAGCCGTAAACAAGCCGACAGGACCGCCGCCGATAATGGTGATGTCACTTACTTCAGCCGTTCTGTTCATGTATTTTCCTCCTTGTATACTCGCAGGTGATTGTACGTAATTAATGTTGAATGAATAAAAGGTATGAGTGCTAAATCCCTGGAATGGGCGTCCGGTACTGATTCACTCCTTTCATAAAAACGGTTGAATTCGCCCTTCCCGTAATTGAAAACGCTTTAAAATAAATGCGGGATATGGGTTATACGTGTAAAATAGCTTCAATAATCGATGGGTATTATGGACGATTCCATAAACGGCCCTACACTGTAAAATAGTAATGCAAGTTCCATGCCAACTTTCTAAAATAGTTGAAATACAGGAATTAACGTCGAATTAGGGACAAAACATTGTTATAATTTGAGTCTATTCTGACTCGAAAATGTCGCCGAGTAGTTAAAATTGACTCAATATTCTCTCGAAGGGGTGTGGGGAAATGCTGCAAGATGAGAGGCAAATCAAAATGGATTTATCTTTGGAATCCATGATTAAAATACTGGATTATTCGTCAGATGAAATCTACGTCCTGGATAGGGACAAGCGTATTGTCTTTGTCAATAGAGTGTGTGAAAAGCATTATGGTGTACGTAAGGATGACGTGGTGGGGAAAAATAATGATGATTTTTTCGGCAAAGGGTATTGGACTCCCTCCATTGTCCCTCTGGTGTTTGAAAAAAAGGAACCCGTATCCATGCGCCAGCATACGAATATTGGCGCCGAACTGCTTACGAGGGCATTTCCTATATTGAACGAGCACCAAGAGATTGATTATATTGTCATCACCGCTACAGAAATAAAGGATTTTAATAGACTGGTAAAAATAGGGAAAAAGCACCCTGGACATGAAATGGAAGAAGATTTGACAGACAGGATCATCGTCAATAATGAGAAGGTCAAAAAGATATTAAGTTTCTGCGAGAAGGTGGCGCCGACGGACTCAACCGTCCTGATCCACGGCCAGTCAGGGACGGGGAAAGGCGTGATTGCTTATCATCTGCACAGGCTGAGCAAAAGAAAAAAGGGTCCTTTTCTAAGTGTCAACTGCGCCGCCATACCGGAGGAATTATTGGAATCGGAGCTTTTCGGCTATACGGGAGGGTCCTTTACTGGAGCAAAGAAGGAAGGGAAAACGGGGTTGTTTGAGGCTGCCCATAATGGAACCATCTTTTTGGATGAAATCGGGGAGTTGGCCTTGCCACTGCAGGCAAAAGTATTGCAAGTTATCCAGGATAAAAAATTCATCCCCATCGGAGGAAATTCAAGCAAAACGGTGGACATCCGTATCATTGCCGCCACGAATCAAAACTTGCTTCAAATGGTGGAAAATAAAACCTTCCGGGAGGATTTATATTACCGGCTCAATGTGATTGATATCCATATGCCTCCCTTGTCGGAGCGCAAAGAGGATATCATCCCGCTGACATATAGCTTTTTAAGCAAATTCAATGAAAAATATAATTCGAATAAAGTAATTTCCGAGGAATGTTTAAACGTGCTATACCATTATTCGTGGCCCGGCAACGTCCGGCAACTAGAGAATTTAATCGAACGCCTCGTCATTACGAGTGATGCTGTCATTCAGGTGGAGGATTTGCCCGAAGTGATTTTGGGGGCGGTAAAAGATATTCCTGAAGTCACACACTCTAATTCGCTGGAAAAGGTTTTGGATGAAGTGACAGCCACGATGGTGAAAAGGGCGTATCAAAAATCCGGCTCCTCCAGAGGCGTGGCAAAAGCGCTCGATATCAGCCAGTCCAAGGCATCCCGATTGATACGCAGATTCTGTAATGGGAAAGAAGAGTGAGGAAAGGAAGGGCATCAGACTTTTGCGTCTGATGCCTTTGTTTGTACGCAGAGATTGGAAAATATTAAATTGATTATAATAAAATGGAAAACAGTTTTGAAAACTTATAGAATAAGATAGATGTGCAAAAAGAGGGGGACGGGTTGTCAGTGGGAAAAAAGAAAAGCGCACAGAAAGATAAGATAACATTAAAGTCTTTTATCGGATGGCTGCTTCTTATTGTGTTGACGTTATATGTATGGAACGTGATTTCGGCTTGGCTGAACAACAAGGAAGATTTTGGGCAGTTCTTAAAATTTCTTACTGTCGATGTATTATTTATCAAATTTGGAGCCGTCATTCTTCTGGTATTGGGCATTTGTATCTTTTTCTTCTGCGGTTATTTGATTCTGACCAAAAAAGCGGCAAAACCAAAAGGGCTTATTTTGCCTGCCCTCTTATTGACGGCCTTTACTACTGTACCCGGTTATGCACTTGGCCATGATTCAATGGACTATTTTGCTGATGCCCTCAGCTTTACAAAAGGTGACGTGAAGAAAGAAACCGTTGTAATAACTGAATTTCGAATTAAAAGATTGAAGCGAGGCAGAATTTACCACTACACATTTAACAACGGTGTGAAAATAGATGAAATGTATGAGGGGAAAGGGTTTTGGGATGTCCATGAGGGAGGGACATATAAGGTGCGTTATTTGCCGCGGACTAAGAAACTGCTCAGTATTGAGCCGGCGGATGCAGCCAATGATTCGCAATAGGCTTTTGCTCATCCTGAATCTTTTTTGCCTGCATAATCGTAATAGTCTGCAAGGGGTGATGCGATGAAGAAGCTGTTTGGAGTTGTCATTATCGTCTTCAGTTTGTTTCTTGCTTTGGGCGCACTATTAGGATTTGAGGAGAATCCGGCGGCTTCCATCTTTGGAATAGCAGTCCTATCTTTTCCGATATACCTGGCCGGCCACCTGGTACGTACGTCTAAGGCGGAATTTAAGTTTAAAGCGAGACGCTGGGCTGGCATATATGTATGCGTGGTTGCACTTATACCATTCATCTTTTATCAGTTTCTAAGCTACGAAGAGAGAAAATGGAACGCAATTTCGGACGGGCAGTATATCCTTTACGAACCGGGCTCCAATGGTTGGGGAGCATTTTCAATTATATTGATGATGGTTCTTATTCTATTAACAATCGGGAATTTTTTTAACCCCAAATTGAAGAGAAGAAAATTGCTGGCCTCCATCACAATCAGCGTTGCCATGATCTATGGCGGCTTTCAATATATGATGTGGAAGGATTATCGGGGCGTTCACGAAGAGCTGGGGTTAATTTCCCAATCATGGAGCGGTAAACGGACCGTCATGTCATTTGATGATTTGGCTGGAATATATATAGTGCCTTCTGTACATAGAGCATCACTGAACAATCCATCCGACGAAACCGAATTTATCTGGAACCTTATTTTTATTGATCAAGATGGAGAGCGTACGTCCTACCTGTTCCGGGGACTTTCACAGGAACGGCTGGACAGTGCCCTGCAGATAAAGGATATAGCCCATCTTAAAAACATTCCGTTTCAAGTCGGCGAGATGGACAACAAGACACGTAAATGGTTTGAACTTGAATTTGAACTGAATGAACTGGAGAAGGAACCGTTTTATCGTTTTTTTGAAGTGGAGGACCGCAGCTAAAAGCGGAATCGGTGAGCATGTCAACCGTTGTTGAGAGATTAATAGAATAGGCGAGGTGAGAATGATAGGCATCGCAATCATTGTCTTCAGTTTGTTGCTGGCGCTCGGTGCATGGCTAGATGGTGAGGAAAATATATCGACCGTCCTGCTCATCATAACCTTTATCACGCTTCCGCTCTATTTACTTGGGCATCTTGTGCGGACGTCCTGGGCGGATTTCAAGCAGAAATATAAGCGCTGGACCGGATTATACGTGTTTGGAGTGATGATTGTTCCATTTATCCTCCATTCGCAGGATAGCTATGCGGAACGGAAATGGAACGCGATTTCAGACGGCAAATTCATTTATTATCAGGGGAGCTCAGGGGATTTAGGCGTTCTTTCCGGATTTTTGATGATGACCCTGATTCTTATGATTATGGGATACTTCTTTAATCCGGGTTTAAAAAGCAGAAAATGGCTGACCGTCGCCATCCTGGGTACAACTTTATTTTATGCAGGCTTTCAATATGTGATGTGGAACGATTACCGGGGAATCCATGAAGAGAAGGGATTGATCACCCACACCTGGTCAGGGAAGCGCACGGTCCAGCCGTTCGACGACATCACAGGGATATTCGTACAGCCGGACTTTCATAAAGGGAGATTGAGCGATCCTACAGATGAATCGGAGTTTAGATGGAAATTGATTTTTATAGATCGAAATGGCGGGAATACCATATATCATTTTCAAAGCCTTTCCGAGGATGCATTGGATATTGCCATTCAGGTCAAGAATCTTGCCTATAACAGGCACATTCCCTTCCAAGTCGGGGAGATGGACAAAAAGACGCTGGATATGTTTGATTTTGAGCTGGAACTGAAGGATTTGGAAAAGGAACCGTTCTACCGTTTGTTTGGAGTGGAGGAACACTTGCAGTAGGTCTCATTACTGGGGAGCCGGATGATAGTACTGGAGTTAGGATGACTTCTGTCTTGCTGCTTGTTAACGTTATATTTATACTTGTACTGGCGACCCAACTTCATTGCTTTTTCATCAGGATTAATGTTAATCCTATTTCTTGAAAAAAAGCCTCTTCTCCGTTTGCTGCATGACCATTGGGGAATGATACGTGTAGGAATGGAAGGAGTGAGAGCGGTTGGAACTCTTGAAGGTGAATGGACGTTTTGACGGAAAGCGCCTTGCGATTGGGGTGTTGGTGCCGATTGTGGGAGGTTCCCTTGTCGGATGGCTTGCCAACCGGAATTCGAAAGAACAATACAGGAAGCTCGAAAAGCCAACGTTTTCACCCCCGCCAGCCGTTTTTCCGGCTGCCTGGACCACTCTCTATGCGTTAATGGGACTGGCAGAATATCGGGTGGATGAAAAAAGGGAAAAAGATAAAGATACTAAGCCTGCCTTGAAGACTTATGATATTCAGCTGGGGTTGAACTTCTTATGGTCCTTCCTCTTTTTTAAGTGGGGGCTTCGCGGGACAGCACTTATTGAAATGACTGTCTTGCTTGGAGCCATTGCGCTTACCATGTATGAATTTTACAAGGTCGACCGGACAGCGGGCACTCTCATGATCCCGTATGCAGGATGGGTCGCCTTTGCGCTGGTGCTGAATTATTCTGTTTGGAAATTAAATAAAGAATAAATAGAGAAGCAGGCAGCCCGCAAATCAGGTGACATTGCCGTCGGCTTTTTACTGTGAATCCACCCCTATGATATGGAGCGTCATTTGTTACTGCCGCCCGTTATCGTCCATGTTTTCATCAAAAAGCTTTTCCGGCATCCTTTTATTATATTTGATTTCATAAGTACACTGTCTGCAAATGAAGAAAAATCTTCCTCCCGCTTGGATGGAGCAGGCAAAGGTTTTTTAAATAAAAATAATCAATTGACACCCTTGGTTCCATCGTTTAAGGTGGAATTAACAAAAAGCGGAAGGGTGACCCAATCACATGAAGTTCTAATCCTATTTTTCGAAAGCAATCAATTGAAGGCGTTATAACAGCTTTTG
>DATBUB010000351.1:0-18813 GCA_036516555.1 Bacillaceae bacterium | reverse complement strand
TTTATTGAACTGGATGACACATACGCAACGGGAAGCAGTATAATGCCTCAAAAGAAAAACCCGGATATGGCTGAATTGATCAGAGGAAAAACGGGGAGGGTTGTTGGACATCTTGTAGGGATGCTGACAGTCCTGAAGGGTCTGCCTCTAACATACAATAAAGACATGCAGGAAGACAAAGAAGGCATGTTTGACACCGTTGAAACGATGTCTGGAAGCTTGAAAATCTTTGCTGGAATGGTAAATACCATGTCCGTCCGCACGGAAGCCATGGAGGCGGCGGTCCACCAGGATTTTTCAAATGCTACAGAGCTGGCCGATTATCTTGCGGCCAAGGGCATCCCTTTCCGTGAGGCCCATGAAATTGTCGGAAAGCTGGTTCTGCTTTGTATTCAAAAAGGCTGCTACTTGCTAGATTTGCCGTTGGAGGATCTGCAGCAAGCCAGCGAAGTGATAGATGAGGGTGTATACGCAATTCTTTCGCCGAGAGAAGCTGTCAGACGGCGCAACTCATATGGGGGCACTGGATTTGAACAGGTATCCATACAGCTTGAAAAAGCGAAGCAGGCATTGAAAAAGGAGCATCAACCCAAATAGGGTTCATGCTCCTTGCTTGTATTCTAATCACAGTCCTCCTGGGTTCGAACCACAAGGACGTCACAGCAAGCAGAACGGGTTATTTGTTCAGATACGCTGCCGATCAAGAGCCTTTCCACGGCGTTTAGCCCTGTGGCCCCGCAAATGATCAGGTCAGCATCGATGTCCTTTGCACACTTTTTGGGGATGACAACCTGCGGAGAGCCCGTTTCAATAATGGTTTCCACGTCTGTGACCCCATGATTCATTGCATCACTTTTATATCCATTCAGCAGCTCTTCCGCATAGTTTTCCGCCTTTTCTGCCATGGACATATCATAGGCATCAATCGCGGCAAAGGACCTCGTATCAATCACATGGACGAGGTTCAGTTTTGCTCCATTTCTTTTTGCAATCTGGACGGCCTTTTTAAATGCCCATTCGGCTTCTTTTGATCCATCCACCGCTACGAGAACGTTTTGGTAAGCAAGTGCCATGCCGATCTCCTCCTTTATCTTTCCTTTTATCATACCCGGAAAGAATACATTGTTCACCTTTTTCTCATAATAAGGAAAAATCGAGGAGCAGTGAATATGATGGAAAAAGAAGATAGGCGCAGTTTGGATGTCTTGGCGGACGAAAAGGATGAAACGGTCAGGCAGCTGACGGATGTATATACAAGCGGTGTAGGAGATCGGCCTGATGGTCAGCTGGACGAAGTAAACCAGCATGATAAGTAAACAAGTTTGCGGACGGACAAAGTAAATATCAAATTGCTGAACAGAGGTGTAAGGCTGCACCTCTGTTTTATTTAAGAAATAAATGAAACTGAAACGATTTTTATGAAAAGGCTTTCGCAACCGTGCAATAAAGTGTTATATTTCAATTGTAGGTACAGTAAGAAGAACTAGGAGGTTTTTGCATTATGCGTATCGGAGTACCAAAGGAAATAAAAAACAATGAAAACCGGGTCGCCATGACCCCGGCAGGTGTTGTCACGCTTTCCAGCGCGGGACACGAAGTACATATTGAAACAGGTGCGGGACTTGGTTCCGGCTTCACGGATGCTGATTACGCTCAGGCAGGTGCGAAAATTGTCAATACGGCGGCAGAGGCTTGGGAAATGGATATGGTCATGAAGGTCAAAGAGCCTCTTCCGGAAGAGTACCGCTATTTCCGCGAAGACTTGATCCTCTTTACTTACTTGCATCTCGCAGCAGAAACTGAGCTGACAGAGGCGCTTATTTCAAATAAAGTGACAGGCATTGCCTATGAAACTGTGCAGCTTCCAAATCGTACACTTCCGCTGCTTACTCCAATGAGTGAAGTGGCAGGAAGAATGTCCACGCAAATAGGTGCACAATTTCTTGAAAAAAACCATGGGGGAAAAGGAATCCTTCTTTCCGGGGTTCCCGGTGTTCAGAGAGGAAAAGTCACCATCATTGGGGGCGGAGTTGCCGGCACCAATGCAGCGAAAATGGCCATTGGCCTTGGAGCACAAGTGACAATCATCGATTTGAATCCGGATCGCCTTCGCCAGCTCGATGACATTTTCGGCAACGACGTAACAACTCTTATGTCCAATCCTTACAATATCGCTGCAGCAGTGAAGGAGTCTGACCTTGTCATCGGAGCGGTTTTGATTCCCGGGGCAAAAGCACCGAAGCTTGTAACAACGGAAATGATTGAATCGATGAAACCGGGATCTGTGGTTGTGGATATTGCCATTGACCAAGGCGGAATTTTTGAGACGAGCGATCGGATCACAACACATGATAATCCGACATACGAAAAATTTGGTGTTGTCCATTACGCGGTAGCGAACATGCCTGGAGCTGTACCGCGCACTTCCACCATTGCATTGACCAATGTAACGGTGCCATATGCACTGCAAATCGCCAATAAGGGCTATAAGCAGGCCTGCTTGGACAATGAGCCTTTAATGAAGGGAATCAATACGCTTGACGGCAAAGTCACGTACAAGGCAGTGGCGGAAGCTTTGCAATATGAATACCATGACGTCAAGGAATTGCTGGGATAAAAAATAAGACCGCCGGATTTCCGTCGGTCCAGACTGCAGGCAAACTTGAAGAGTTTCGAGTTTGCCTGCAGTCTATTTTAATTTAAAATATAAATTGAAAAGCAGTTTATCTTGATTTCCTCTGCGGGTGGACGCTTTCCGCGGGCGGGGCCCAGCCGCTTCCCTCGCTGCACTCAGTCCAGGGTCTCGACTTTCCCGCTACTCCCGCTGGAGTCGCCACCCTCCGTTCCAATCAACTAAAATTCCCTTTATAAAAAAAACACTATTTTGAAGTGACCTGCCCTTGATGACTAAAAATCAAGCCAATGAGCTTGAACGACTAAAAATGTTCCAGAAATTCATTTCAAACGAAAGCTGGAATCGGCCATTGCCCACCCGAATGAATATATACCAAAAGCAAAGAAACAATCAAACGCGTCTTTGCAGACGCGAAAGAAAAGCCTCGTATGCGATGGACAACCTTACGAGGCTTTAAAAAAATGTCCATGCAGGCGATGGTTACATTTGTTGTTATGGATTTGAATAAACTGGAAAATTGGGCGTGGCAAGTCGTATAAGAATACTCGAAGAGTAGAGCTCTGGGGAAGATGATCTCAAGTTTAACCTTAGGAGCCATATAAATTATAAAAGGCAACGAGTGGGTAACCTCTCGCTGCCTTATGTCGACAATATGAACCGCCGGATTTCCGGCGGTTATTTTTATCCGATGATCTGCAGCGATCTTGGAAACTTCGTCAGCACTTCAACCCCGTCAGCCGTTACGGCTACATCGTCTTCAATACGGACTCCTGCCACTCCCGGTACGTAAATCCCTGGCTCGATGGTAAAAACCATTCCTTCTCTTATCTCCAATGGGTTTGTGGCCGTCATCGAAGGAAATTCATGGACGCTGATGCCGAGTCCGTGTCCGAGGCGGTGCGGAAAATACTTTCCATAACCTGCATCTTCAATTATATGGCGGGCTGTCAAATCCAGATCTTTTGCAAGCACTCCGGGCCTTACGGCTTTGACTGCTGCTTCTTCTGCACTCAGTACAGTCTGGTAAATCTTTTCCTGTTCCTTTGTAATGTCTCCAAATGCAACCGTTCTTGTGATATCGGAACAGTAGCCTTCATAAATGACCCCCAAATCAAATAGAACGAAATCCCCTTTTTTTATTTTCGTCATTCCAGGTGTGCCATGCGGTGAAGCAGCGTTTGCACCGGTCAGTACCATCGTGGAAAAGGACATGCCTGTTACGCCTTTTTTCTTCACTTCATACTCAATGGCTGCAATGATATCCAGCTCGGTTTTTCCTTCTGCGATTTCATTGACCCCCACCTGTACTGCGAAGTCTGCCAGTTCACAGGCTTTTCTGATGGATGACAATTCTTTATGATCTTTCGTAAGTCTCAATTCATGGAGAATACCTTCCGCAGGCTTGAAGACTGCCCCTTGGAAACGTGCCTGCAATTGTTCGAATCTTTCCACGTTCAGATGCTCTTTCTCTATCGCCCATGTCCGGATACGATCCGTTCGTGTGTTTGCGCTGTTTTCAACAAACTCCCATACAGGGTCTGTGTCACTGTAACCGATCACTTCATGGTTCCATCCGGCATTTTTGGCATCGGCCGCCTCCATGCCAGGACAGACCAGAAAAGGATCATCCTCCTTGAAAACAGCCAGGCCAAGCAGCCTTTCATGGGGTTCACAGCGGAAGCCGCTCAAATAAAAGACATTATCCGGTGAGGTGATAAAGGCAGCGTCAATATCCTCTGCTTTAAGCCAGGCAATCAATTTATCCAGCCTTTGGTTTTTCATGGATCCATCTCCTCCAAGTCATATGCCCTTTAAGGATAGCAACAAAAAAAAGGCATGTAAACTGATGTGCGGGAGAAAGAAGAAGGTTCATGGAGCAGGAAATTGTGGAATGATATCGAAGTGATTACTATAAACCATATAAAAAAAGGAGAGTTGCATCATGAAAGTTTCGTATCATGGCCATTCAGTTGTCAAAATAGAAACGGAAGGAAAAACAATCTTGATTGATCCCTTTATCACCGGAAATGAATTGACGGATTTGAAGGCTGAAAATGAAAACCCTCACGCCATCATCCTTACTCACGGACATGGAGACCATGTAGGCGATACCGTTGAAATCGCCAAAAGGTCCGAGGCTCTGGTCATTGCCCCAAATGAATTGGCGGTTTATCTGGGCTGGCAGGGGGTCAACACTCATCCCATGCATATAGGCGGAGCAAGGGAGTTTGACTTTGGAAAGGTAAAATTCACTCCTGCTTTCCATGGATCTGCAGTCATTACGGATGATAAGGAAATCATCTATATGGGGATGCCTGCGGGAGTGCTGTTTATGGCAGAAGGAAAAACCGTTTATCATGCAGGAGACACGGCTTTATTCTCAGATATGAAACTGATTGGGGAGCTTCATCCCATTGACGTGGCTTTCCTGCCGATAGGCGATAATTTCACGATGGGTCCGGAGGATGCAGCGGTGGCGGCCAAATTCCTTCAGGCCAAAACGGTTGTCCCGATTCATTATGATACGTTCCCTCCCATCAAACAGGATCCAAATACGTTTATCGATCTATTGGAAGATGGGCTGGAAGGTAAGGTACTGCAGCCGGGAGACAGCATTGACTTGTAAACCGTGGGACAAACCGGATTAATTTGTGGCCCCCTGCATACAATGTAAAAAGAATATCAGGGGGCTTGTTGAGGATGAAAAATCGATATGTACTTTGTTTGCTCTTATGTGCTGCATTTCTTTATTATGCCGTCCCGCGTCTTTCTCCCGTTCATGGTGGAATGGAAGGAACTTTCGCATTATCATGGCTGGCATTTGCTTTTTTGGTGATGGCCGGGAATTTATCTGCCTTGCTGTACGCCCCGAAAAAGAAAAAGCCATTGGGACAATCGTCTCTTTTGCCTGAAAGAAAACGGATGAGATCCCGCTGAATTCAGGCGAAAATTGAAGCCGCCTGCTTTTCCCGATATAATGAAAGCCAGGAACATATGGTTACTAGAAAAGGGTGAAAAGCTTGGCGACAAAGCATGAACAGATTATCCGGTATATAGACGGGCTTCCTGTCGGGGAGAAAATTTCCGTCAGGCAAATTGCCAAAGCGCTGAATGTCAGCGAAGGAACTGCTTACCGTGCCATCAAGGATGCGGAAAATAAAGGGTATGTCAGCACAATTGAACGTGTCGGAACAATTCGGATTGAAAGAAAGAAAAAGGAAAACATAGAAAAGCTCACGTTTGCCGAAATCGTCAATATCATTGATGGCCAGGTACTTGGAGGGAAGGCTGGACTCCATAAGACACTTACCAAGTTTGTCATCGGGGCCATGAAAATTGATGCGATGATGAGGTACACGGGTCCGGGCAACCTCCTGATCGTGGGGAACAGGACAAAAGCCCACGAGCATGCGCTGAGGGCAGGAGCGGCTGTATTGATCACAGGCGGTTTTGATACTGAAGACGAGGTGAAAAAGCTGGCCGACGAGATGGAGCTTCCGATCCTGTCTACAAGCTATGACACCTTTACGGTTGCCACCATGATCAACAGGGCCATTTACGACCAGCTGATCAAAAAAGAGATCATTCTGGTGGAGGATATCCTAACTCCATTTGACGAAGCGGCGCTCATGACGATTAAGGACACGGTATCGGATTGGTACAATAAAAAGAATGAGACGAAACACAGCCGTTTTCCGGTCATTGATTCCAGCCGCAAGGTACATGGAATGGTGACGGGGAAAGATGTGATTGGCCAGGAAGTGGACCTGTCGATTGAAAAGGTTATGACCAGGAATCCGATCATGGTCAGCAGGAAGGCCAGTGTCGCTTCTGTTGCCCATATGATGATTTGGGAAGGGATTGAAGTTCTGCCGGTAGTCAACCGCCAGCAGCGCCTGGAAGGAATCATCAGCCGTCAGGATGTCTTAAAGGCCCTTCAGATGATTCAGCGCCAGCCGCAGGTTGGAGAAACAATTGATGATACAATATCCAGCCAAATGTCGGCTGTAGAGACGGAAGGAGCGGCAACTTTCCGCTTTGAAGTGACTCCTCAGATGACGAATCAGCTTGGCACCATATCGTACGGGGTATTTACGACCATCGTGGCAGATTCGGCAAACCGGCTGTTCAGGCTTCAGAAAAAAGGGGAATTGGCTGTAGAGAACATGACTATTTATTATCTTAAGCCGGTTCAGATGGACAGCATCCTGGAAGTGGTGCCAAGGATATTGGAAGCCGGAAGGAAATTTGGAAAAGTGGATGTAGAGGCTTTCAACAATGGTGAGCTTGTGGGCAAAGCATTGATGATGTGCAGGCTGATAGACAGATAGACAACAAAACCGCCCAGGATCCTCCGAGCGGCCGAAACTTCATTTCTGGGTATTTGAATAGTCTTCTGCTTCTTTTTGTGCATAAGGCATGTGGTGACGGTATACCCTATAACCTGCAATGACACTGAACCCTCCAAGCAGGATAAAGATGGCCCCAACCACATACGTGGTGGTTGTCTGATAAATCAGAAGCTGGTTGATTCCGAACATAGCCACAAAAAGACCAAGGGACATGCTTGATTTTCCATTCAGCATTTTTCTTTCCATAGGCCTGACGCTTCTGACATACTTTATTTTATAGAATACATAAAAAGATAACGATAAGATAATAAAGAAAACCAAAAACGGCATATAATGCATCCTCCATTTAGCACATACTTTTTCCTCATTCATTGTAACGGTTTATGCAGGGGAATGCCACATATCACATTGAATTTTCATTGAACTTTCAAATCGGCTGAGAGCTGTATCGGAAGAAAGGGGATTGCCATGAAACAACAAATACTGGAAACCATTCGCCGCTTTGGGACCATCATCATCCACCGGCATGTGAGGCCGGACCCGGATGCATACGGATCCCAGCGGGGACTGGCTGAAATACTGCGGGCATCATTCCCGGAAAAGAATATATATACTGTCGGTGAGCGTGATCCGGGACTTGACTTCCTGGGCATTCCTGACAGCATACCCGATGAGACATTTGAAGGGGCCCTTGTCATTGTTTGTGATACCGCCAATCAGGAGCGGATCAGTGATGCACGCTATTCGATGGGGGAGACGCTGATCAAGATCGATCATCATCCGAATGAGGATCCTTATGGGGACCTCCTGTGGGTTGATACAAAAGCTTCATCCGTTTCTGAAATGATCTACGAATTTTTCCTGGAAGGAAAGGATCAGGGACTTAAGATGACGGACGAGGCAGCCCGTCTCATTTATGCAGGGATTGTTGGGGATACGGGACGTTTCCTTTATCCAAGCACGTCGCCAAAGACATTCGATTACGCAAGCGAATTGATCCGTTATTCCTTTGACCGGACTGAACTATATGATCAAATGTATGAAATGGAACCCAATGTCATCAAGCTGCAGGGCTTTATCCTGGAACATTTCAAAATGAACGAGGATGGGGCGGCAACGGTGATACTGGCCAAAGAGACCCTCCAGTCCCACGACATCACCCCATCCGAAGCTTCATTGCTCGTCAGTTCGCTGGGGAGCATAAAAGGGATCAAGGCATGGTGCTTTTTCATAGAGGAGGACGACCAGATACGTGTAAGGCTTCGCTCCAAAGGTCCAGTGATTAATACCATTGCCATGAAATACAACGGGGGAGGCCATCCGCTCGCAGCAGGGGCATCCGTTCATACCTGGGAGGAAGCAGAACAAGTCATTCAGGATATTAAAGACGTTTGCAAGAGATAAAACACCGGCCGGCTGATCAGTCGGCCAGTTTTATTTCCAGCACGAGGCTTACCGTTGTGTAAAAATACATCTCCTCCACAGACAGGCGGTAACGTTTCCCGTTGATGTTGAGTGTTTTGTTCTCCACTGTTTTTTTTATGATTTCCCGATTTTTATATACTGAGGGCAGATCCTTTGCCAGCAGCGGGCGCAAGTCTTCCTTGACCGCCTCCTCAGCTTCAAACATGCTCTGGCTGTCACGTATGTTGTATTTCTCGAAATGGGTGATTTTCACATGGACATTCTGGATGGTCAGCATGTCCTCATTTTTTTTGTTGAGCTCACGGTATTCATTTTGCCAAATTTCTATATGATCCTTCAGTTCTCTGATCTGGATGTCTTGCTGTTCGATCATCGTGCTGTTTTTCTCCTGAAGCGTTCCATACATAAACAGGAAAATGAGCCAGCTGATACAGCCCCCGACGGCCACCCCTGCCAGAAAACGCTGCCAGGCGGGCTGCCGGTATAAGGTCGGGACTCTCATACAATATGCTCCTGTGTTAGCCAAGAGATGATAAGCGATCCCGTCTTCGCTCCGCCCATGGCCGATAAAATAAGCAGAAACTGTTTAAACAGCTCTTTTGTGCCGCCGTCCAGAAACCCCTTCTCAAAGCTGTAGACCGTATCAAATGTCCCGCCTATCGCAGCTATGATGGCCCATATCCTGATCCTCCCCGCAATGCGGTAAATTTCGGTCAAAACGGGTTCCCCGGTAATGAAGGCAGAGAGCCCGCCGATCAAGGTGCCCCCGATCATGACACCAAAAGCAATGAAATAACTGTTGAAAAAGGCGGGAAAAAAAGCTTCATTCAAATTTATCAACCCCAACTCGTTAAATTCACTTCTTATATCATAGATATGGGACAAAACGTATAACTATGAAAAAACCATCAAGAGCAAAGGCGAACATATTTTCTTTTTCACCTCAATGGTTCATAATGAATACAGGTACGAATGTATGAAAGGGATGAGGAACTTGGTTTTTGCCCATTTGCAAATTTCCACAGCTTTCAGCCTGTTATCGAGCACCATCTCCATCCCGGCACTCGTGGAGGAAGCCAAAAAGCTGAATTTTTCTGCTTTGGCCATCACGGACCGGAATGTTTTATATGGAATCCTCCCTTTTTATCAGGCATGCATCAGGGAAGGCATCAAACCGATCGTTGGAATGACAGCAGACGTGGAGAACCCGGAAAGCGGCCAAATTCATCCTGTCATTCTGTTGGCAAAGAACCAGGAAGGTTATGGCAACTTATTGAAAATTTCAAGTGCCATCAAGACACGTGAAACGGAATCGATTTCCTGGAAGTGGCTTAAAGCCTACCATAGCGGATTGATTGCTGTCACACCCGGAAGGGACGGGGAAATTGAGCAGCTGCTGGCAGGCGGACATAATGAAAGAGCCAAGGCTGCTGCCAACCGTTATACGGATACATTTGGGCATGACTCGTTTTACATATCCATACAAATTCATGATCCCGGAAAAGATCGCCAGACAGCCGATGAGCTGGGAGCCTTTTCACGGGAAGCGGGAATCCCCGTATGCGCCACCAACGATGTCCGTTATTTACATCATGATGATGCGTTTGCTCTCCAATGCCTGGAAGCGATACGCGATGGGTACAAGCTGTCTGAAGCCAGCCAAATGGAAAACAGCGGGGAATACTTTTTGAAAAGCGGCGAGGAAATGGCTGAGCTTTTTGCCGAACATCCGGATGCCCTGGAAAATACTTTGGCCATTGCGGAGAAATGCAATGTCATGATAGAGACGGGCCGTCAGCTTCTGCCCACATTTCCACTTCCCGAAAGGACTGCTGCCGGGGAAACCCTGCGCCAGCTATGCCTTAAGGGTTTGGAGGAGCATGGGCATATGGATGATAAGGGGTACAAAGAGCGGTTGTACTATGAGCTTGATGTCATCGGAAGAATGGGATTCAACGACTATTTCCTCATTGTTTGGGATTTTATGAAATATGCACGGGAGAACGCCATCCTAACGGGACCGGGACGCGGTTCAGCGGCCGGTTCTCTGGTTGCTTATACCCTTGGTATCACAGATGTGGATCCGATCGAACATGGACTGCTTTTTGAAAGGTTTCTGAACCCCGAGAGGGTATCCATGCCGGATATTGATATAGACTTTCCGGACCACAGGCGTGATGAAGTGATCGAATATGTAATCAATAAATATGGCAAGCTCCATGTGGCGCAAATCATCACCTTTGGGACGCTTGCTGCAAAGGCGGCCGTACGCGACACGGCCCGTGCATTCGGCTTTAATGCAAAGGAGCTTGAAACCCTTTCAAGAGCCATCCCTTCCAGACCGGGTACGACACTCAGGCAGGCCCATAATGAATCACCAGCCTTGCAAGCTTTTGTTAAGGATTCAGACCGGAACAGGCTGCTGTTTGAAACGGCTCTTAAGCTGGAAGGCCAGCCGAGGCACACTTCCACACATGCAGCAGGGGTAGTGATCAGCGGAGAACCGCTTGTTCAGCTGATTCCGATCCAAGATGGGCCGGGAGGCGGATATTTGACACAATTCCCAATGGAAGATCTTGAGAAAATCGGTCTCCTGAAAATGGATTTCCTTGGACTGAGGAACTTGACACTGCTGGAACGAATCATCAAAAACATTGAAATTACCACAGGAAGAAAAATAAACATCAAGGAAATCCCCCTGCATGATGAAAAGACCCTTGAACTGCTTCAGATGGGTGACACGACGGGAATCTTTCAGCTCGAATCGGAAGGCATGAGAAAGGTGCTCCGGGAATTAAAACCGACAAGATTCGAAGATATAGTGGCGGTAAACGCACTGTTCAGGCCAGGCCCAATGGAAAATATCCCCGTTTACATTGCCAGGAAGCATGGCAGGGAGGAAATACAATATCCCCATCCAGACCTGGAGGGAATCTTAAAAATCACTTATGGAGTCATTGTATATCAGGAACAGATCATGCAAATTGCATCACGCATGGCCGGATTCTCTCTCGGGGAGGCCGATCTGCTGAGGAGAGCGGTCAGCAAGAAAAAGAAAAATGTCCTGGACAGAGAAAGGGAGCATTTTGTACAAGGGGCGCTGCAAAAAGGGTATCCTGAAAAAACAGCTCATGACACATATGATTTAATCGTCCGTTTTGCCAATTACGGTTTTAACCGGAGCCATGCGGTGGCTTACAGCATCATCGCCTGGCAGCTTGCCTGGCTGAAGGCGCATCACCCCTCTTGCTTTATGTCGGCACTCCTGACTTCTGTAATCGGAAACGATGATAAATTGGCCGCTTATGCTGCAGAGGCGAAACAGATGGGGATGACCATTCTGTCCCCATCCATCAACAAAAGCCATTTTCCTTTCATTGTGGAAAAAGAAGGGATCCGGTTTAGCCTGGCCGCCATTAAAAATGTCGGTGCATCAGCGTTAAAGGATATCCTCAGAGCAAGAAGGGATAAGCCTTTTGAAGATTTATTCGATTTATGCCTGAGAACCTCCCCGAAAGCATTGAACCGGAAAGTGCTTGAATCGCTTGTTCATTCTGGGGCGATGGATGAATTCGGAAAAGACCGAGCCGTCCTGCTGGCCAGCCTCGATATAGCCGCCGAACATGCCGAACTTATGAAACCCGGAGAGAATGGGCAGGATTTGTTTGAGGATGAAGAAATGTTTCATTTGAAACCGAAGTATGCAGAGGGAGGACCCATCAGCCTCCAAGACAAACTGGCATTAGAAAAGCAGTCAATCGGCATGTACTTGTCCGACCATCCTGCCAGCACAATGGAATCTCATTTTGCCAGAGCCGGGGCAGTCCCTGTTTTTTTGGTGGAACCTGGTTTAAGAAACAAGTCTCTTGGGGTTTATATCTCAAATGTTAAGACAATCAGGACAAAAAAGGGGGAAGTGATGGCTTTCGTCTCCCTCAGTGATCCCACGGGTGATATGGAAGGAGTCATTTTTCCTGATGTTTACCGGCGCTTTATGGCCCTTTGCAAACAAGGGGAAGTGGTTCTAGTCACTGGAAATGCAGAATCCAGAAACGGGAAAACCCAGTTTATCATCCAGCAGATTGAAAGGCCGGAAGATGCTGCTGGCAATACCGCGAAAACCCTTTTCATCAAAATTCCTGTGAAACTTCATACACCTCAAACCCTTAATGCGGTAAAAGACATCATCAGCCGCCACCCCGGCAGCACGGGCGTCGTTCTTTACTATGAAAAGGACAAACAGACCATACGCCTCGGAAACAGTGATTGGGTTGATGCATCGGCTCGATGTGTGGACGAGCTGAAAAACATCGTAGGAAATATGTGCGTCATCTTAAAATAATTTTTTTCAAACCATATAAAAATATGTTATATTGTTTAATAAGCTTGCGTGGTCTGACCACCAAACATCATCCAGAATTGAAAATAACGCGGGTAAATGCCGGATATTAAGGAGTGAATCTCTTGACTTTGCGTGAAGAAGCACTGCACATGCATAAAGTGCACAAGGGAAAATTGGAATCAAAATCAAAGGTGGAAGTGAAGAATGCAAAGGACTTAAGTCTTGCATATTCCCCGGGCGTAGCAGAACCGTGCAAGGTAATTTATGAAAAACCGGAAACGGTCTATGATTATACTATGAAAGGCAATATGGTGGCAGTCGTATCTGACGGAACTGCGGTACTCGGGCTTGGCAATATTGGCCCTGAGGCGGCACTTCCGGTCATGGAAGGCAAGGCAGTGTTATTCAAAAGCTTTGCAGGGGTAGACGCTTTTCCAATCTGCCTGAACACCACCGATGTGGAGCAAATCATCCAGACAGTGAAGCTCCTTGAACCTACTTTTGGAGGCGTCAACCTTGAGGATATTGCGGCCCCCAACTGCTTTGTGATTGAGGAACGTTTGAAAAAAGAGACGTCTATCCCGATTTTCCATGACGACCAGCATGGAACTGCCATCGTAACGGTGGCAGGACTTGTTAATGCGCTGAAAATCACAGGGAGAAAAATGTCTGAAATCAAAGTGGTGGCCAATGGTGCAGGAGCAGCAGGAATCGCCATCATCAAGCTGTTATACAGCTATGGTGTACGCGATATCATCATGTGTGATTCCAAAGGGGCCATTTACGAAGGAAGGCCCACGGGCATGAATGACGTCAAGGCCGCCGTTGCCAAGTTCACGAACAGGGACAAGCTTCAAGGGAGTCTTGCGGATGTCATCAAAGGGGCCGATGTGTTCATTGGAGTATCCGTTGCAGGCTCACTGACAAAAGATATGGTTTCAACCATGAATGAGGATCCGATTATTTTTGCCATGGCAAACCCTGATCCGGAAATTATGCCGGATGATGCAAAAGCTGCAGGGGCAAAGGTTATAGGTACAGGACGCTCGGATTTTCCGAACCAGGTGAACAATGTTCTTGCGTTCCCGGGTATTTTTAGGGGTGCTCTCGATGTCAGGGCCACACATATAAATGAAAAAATGAAACAGGCGGCAGTGGAAGCCATAGCCGGATTGATTGATGAATCTGAACTATCAGCCGACTATGTCATCCCGCGCCCATTCGATCCCAGGGTCGCCCCGCAGGTGGCTGCTGCAGTTGCAAAAGCGGCCATGGAAACGGGTGTTGCCCGCATCAAGGTAGATCCTGAGGAAGTTCGGGAGAGAACTGAGAGGCTTGCCGTCATCGGCAAGGATTGATGGCGGGAAGGCTGCAATGAATTCCCAAAATACAAAGGTGTACCTTGGCATAGTGGAGGAAATCAGGCAGCTGATCACCAACAGCGGCCTTTTGCCGGGCGACAAAATACCTTCGGAGCGGACATTGTCCGAACAGCTCCAGGTTGGGCGCTCATCTGTCCGTGAGGCATTGAGGGCATTGGAATTGCTCGGTCTGATTGAAACACGGAGAGGCGAAGGCACTTTTTTGCGGGACTTTAAGAATCATGATTTGATCAGGCTCCTGGGAATGTTCATCTTGCAGGAACCCGAAGTGAAAAAAGATATTTTTCAGACTAAAGTGATGCTGGAGCGCGATATGCTGATTCTTATATGCAAGCAGCCGGACAGGCATCAGCTTTCCAAGATTCTTCGGGAAATGGCTTCTCGGAACGATTTAGGTCCCGGAGAGTTTTTTGAGAGATTACTGGAGACTTCAGGCAATCGCCTGATGTTCAGGATGTGGCAAATCATCAGGGACTATTCGAAAGAAGCAGAAGTGAACCGATATTTCGGGGCTGAAGAACTTAAAGGCCTTATTGAGGCGGCAATGTCAGGGAACAGCAATATGGCCATTTCCATCCATCATTTGCATTATCACCAATCGGAGAGCGGCGGCTAATTACCCGTTCTCCTGTTTTTAAGTAAGCAGTACGTTTATAAAGGGGGGATTTCCTTGCTAAAGGATCTTTTTTCAAAACCTAAGAAGAAAAGATATGCCACGATTCCATCGGAAGCAGCCAAGCAGGATGTGCCCGAAGGGATCATGGCAAAATGCCCGGATTGCAGAAAGATCATGTACACAAAAGACCTGGAGCGCAATTTAAAGGTCTGTCTGCATTGCGGCCATCATTTTAAAATGAATGCGTTCGAGCGTGTGGAAAGCTTGTTTGATGAAGGAACTTTCCATGCCTTTGAAGAACGGATCTCTTCAGAGAATCCGCTGAACTTTCCAGGATACCTTGAAAAGCTGGAGAGCGACAGAAAAAAATCCAAGCTGGATGAAGCAGTTCTTACCGGTGCAGGCGAAATCAGCGGCACCAAAGTTGCGGTTGCCATTATGGATTCCCATTTCAGGATGGGAAGCATGGGCTCGGTAGTGGGGGAAAAAATTGCCCGGGCCATTGAAGAAGCGGGGAAAATGAAGGTTCCTTTCATTATTTTTACCGCGTCAGGAGGGGCCAGAATGCAGGAAGGTGTCCTTTCATTGATGCAAATGGCCAAAACAAGTGCAGCATTAAAGCTTTTCAGCGAACAGGGCGGCCTCATCATATCGGTCATGACTCACCCGACTACAGGCGGTGTGTCGGCCAGCTTCGCCTCACTGGGCGATTATAACTTTGCAGAGCCAGGTGCGCTTATTGGATTTGCTGGCCGAAGGGTGATCGAGCAGACCATTCGGGAAGACCTTCCCGATGATTTTCAGACTGCTGAGTTTTTACTGAACCATGGACAGCTGGATGCGGTCATCCCAAGGCTGCAATTAAAGGAAAAGCTGACAACAGTGCTTGAAATCCATCAGCAAGAAGGTGAATTGGCATGGTGAACGGCCTGGAATTTGAAAAGCCGGTTCTTGAACTGCGAAATAAAATAAAGGAACTGAGGGAATTCACGAAGAATTCCGATGTGGATCTGTCAGATGAAATAGACAAACTGGAAGCGCGCCTTGAAAAACTGGAGAAAGAAGTATATGAGAATATGGCACCTTGGGACAGGGTCCAGGTTGCACGCCATTCCAGCCGTCCGACTACACTGGAATATATCGATCTGCTTTTTAATGACTTCTTTGAACTCCATGGGGACAGACTTTATGGTGATGACCATGCCATTGTAGGCGGAATCGCCAAATACAAAGGGCTTCCTGTAACGGTGATCGGACACCAGCGGGGCAGAGATACAAAAGAAAATATACGGCGAAACTTCGGAATGCCGCACCCGGAAGGGTACCGGAAGGCGCTTCGGCTGATGAAACAGGCGGAGAAATTCGGCCGTCCTGTCATATGTTTCATCGATACAAAAGGGGCCTATCCAGGCAAGGCGGCAGAGGAGCGCGGCCAAAGCGAAGCCATTGCCCGCAACTTATTTGAAATGGCAGGTTTGAAGGTTCCCATCATCTGTATCGTTACAGGTGAAGGGGGAAGCGGTGGGGCACTAGCCCTTGGAGTGGGTGACCGCCTATACATGCTGGAAAACTCCACTTATTCGGTCATTACTCCGGAAGGGGCAGCCAGTATCCTTTGGAAAGATGCCTCCCTTGCCAAGAAAGCGGCAGAAGCGATGAGAATCACGGCGCCGGATCTGAAGGAAATGGGAATCATCGATGAAATCATCCCGGAAGTCAAAGGCGGTGCCCACCGAAACGTCAAGGAGCAAGCCGGATTTATTGACGACATATTGACCAAGTCCCTCAAAGAATTGATTGGAATGCCATCGGACCGTTTGATTCAGGACCGTTATATGAAATTTAAAAAGATGGGTAAATTTACAGAAGTTAAAGAATCAGAAAACATCCATTTTTAAAGGCATTGCCCAATGGGCGATGCTTCTTCTTTATGTCTGAGAAATGTTCCTGATACGATTATATTTGAGTACAAACGAATAAAGTGGTATTTTATACATATTATCGTGTGACACTTTTTTAAATAAATAAATAAAGTACAGCTGGGGTGAAACCAATGAAAAAAATCGGCATTTTAACAAGCGGAGGAGATGCCCCTGGCATGAATGCGGCCATTCGTGCAGTGGTGCGTAAATCCATTTTCCACGGGCTGGAAGCATATGGTGTATATCAGGGCTTCAGCGGCTTGATCAATGGAAATATCAGCAGACTCGAGCTGGGATCGGTAGGGGATATTATTCATAGGGGAGGAACCATATTGCGTTCTGCCCGCTGCGATGAATTCAGGACAAAAGAAGGGCAGCAAATAGGGATTGAACAACTGAAAAAATATGGATTGGACGGCCTTGTCGTCATTGGCGGCGATGGATCCTACAGGGGGGCAAAAGCCCTGACGGAGCAAGGGTTTCCATGCATAGGCGTTCCTGGAACGATCGACAATGACATACCTGGCACCCAATTTACAATCGGTTTTGATACCGCGTTGAACACTGTCCTGGATGCCATCGACAAAATCAGGGATACAGCCACCTCTCATGAGCGGACCTTCATCATTGAAGTGATGGGTCGCGATGCCGGGGATATTGCTCTTTGGGCGGGTCTTGCCGGCGGGGCTGAAACCATTCTCATCCCCGAGGAAAAATACGATATGAACGACATAGCTGAGCGTTTGCGCAGCGGACAAAAACGGGGTAAAAAGCATAGTATCATCATAGTCGCAGAGGGCGTTTCCACCGGCACCAGATTTGCTGAGGAACTGAAGGCTGCCACACAGTTTGAAACCCGGGTATCTGTCCTGGGCCATATCCAGCGCGGAGGTACTCCCACAGGGTTTGACAGAGTCTTGGCAAGCAGGCTGGGAGCCCATGCCGTGGAACTGTTGATGGAGGGAAAAGGCGGACGCGCTGTAGGTATCATGAAGGATGAGATTGTCGATCATGATATTTTGCAGGTATTTGACATGCCGCATACTTACAAGGAAGACATGTATAAGCTATCAAAAGAGCTGTCCATATAAGAGGAGGTACACAATGAAGAAAACGAAAATTGTCTGTACGATTGGGCCGGCAAGCGAAAGCCCCGAAACATTATGCAAAATCATTGATGCAGGCATGAATGTGGCGAGGCTTAACTTTTCACACGGAAACCATGAAGAACACCGAAACCGAATCGCCAATATACGCCAGGCTGCAAAGAAGACCGGGAAAAATATCGGGATCCTGCTTGATACGAAAGGACCTGAAATCCGGACCCATGACATGGCAGACGGTGCCGTTGAGCTCACTGCAGGATCGATGGTCATCGTTTCCATGAAAGAAGTGGAAGGAACACCCGAAAAATTTTCGGTTACATATGAAGGTTTGATTCATGATGTCCATTCCGGCTCAAAAATTTTGCTTGATGACGGTTTGATTGCCCTGGAAGTGACAGAACTGAAAAAAGAATCCGGTGAAATCGTCGCCAAGGTTTTAAACAGCGGCACATTGAAAAATAAAAAAGGCGTCAACGTTCCTGGTGTCTCTGTCAACCTTCCAGGAATCACTGAAAAGGATGCGAAGGATATTCTGTTTGGGATTCAGCAGGGGGTTGACTTTATTGCGGCTTCTTTTGTGCGAAGAGCCTCGGATGTCCTGGAAATCCGCCAGCTTCTGGAGGAAAACGGAGGAGAGCATATCCACATCATTCCAAAAATAGAGAACCAGGAGGGAGTGGATAATATAGAGGAAATTCTGGAAGTCTCTGATGGCCTGATGGTTGCCCGAGGAGACCTGGGTGTAGAGATTCCGGCAGAAAATGTGCCTCTTGTTCAGAAAGACCTGATCAAGAAGTGCAATGAGCTAGGAAAACCAGTCATAACAGCCACCCAGATGCTGGATTCCATGCAGCGCAATCCCAGACCTACGAGAGCTGAAGCAAGCGATGTGGCGAATGCCATTTTTGACGGTTCTGATGCGGTCATGCTTTCGGGGGAGACTGCCGCAGGAGCATATCCGGTGGAAGCCGTCCAAACCATGCATAATATCGCCATAACCGCTGAGCGGGCATTGAACCATAAGGCAATCCTT
>DATBUB010000350.1:0-9002 GCA_036516555.1 Bacillaceae bacterium | reverse complement strand
AGGGAGGTGGCCGGAAGGCCGCTAGTCGATAGGAGCCGAAGCTGGACAAAGAAAAGCGGAGGTGCCCTGCTTAGCCCCGACAAGCATAAGGCGAATCATGCAGGAGGCCCTGGCCTCCGGAATGATTTGACTTATGACCTCCAGGGGCTTGGGCACCGAAGCTGGACAATGAAAAGCGGAAGGCGCCTGCTTATCGGCGACAAGCATAAGGAGAAACCTGCAGGAGGTCCTGACCTCCGTAAGGTTTTGACTTATGACCTCGAGACGATGGCGCACGGAGCTGGACAAAGAAAAGCGGAGGGCGCCTGCCTATCGGCGACAGTATAATACCAAGAATTGAAATGATAAAGGAGGTACCGCTTTGCGGAAATTATTATCGATCATGGCATTGGCCTTTGTATTGGCAGCCTGCACACAAAACAATGATGCAGGTCCGCAGGAGAAAGGAAACAACCAACCGCAGGGTGTAACCGTAAAAAACAGCCAGACACGTGAAAATAAGAATTTATCTGATGAACAACGGGCAGATCACCTGGCAAAGCTGGCTGCCGGAGTTCCAAATGTAGAAAACGCCCAGGCGGTCGTTTTGGGTGATTTTGTCATCATTGGGATTGATGTTGACCAAAATCTGGACAGATCAAAAGTGGGCACGATAAAATACTCGGTGGCAGAGAGCCTGAAGCATGACCCTCAGGCCGATGGGGCCATAGTGGTGGCAGACCCTGATATCAATGCCCGATTGAGTGAAATAAGGCAGGACATGAATGACGGGAGGCCCATCCAGGGCATCCTAAACGAATTATCGGATATTGCTGGCCGGATCATGCCGGAAGCTCCTCAGCAAAATCAGGGAGGCAATCCTGACCGGGCCACGGAAAAGCAAAAAAATGAAATGAACAGCAACAGCGGCCGGCAGCTCGAACAGCGCCAGGAGAACCAGTCATATCAGCAAAAATGATTGGATTTTACATGCTGCTTTCATGTATACTTGTGTGGACTAAGAAGTTATACTCTAGCCGGGAGTGTTAAACATGAAAGTGCAATGTGTAATTTGCGATCAGCCAAATGATTTGGATGATGATTCGCCATTGGCCAAAAAACTTAGAAACCGACCCATCCATACATTCATGTGCCAAACATGCCATGACCGGATTGAAGCAAAAACAAACGCCCGAATGGCAACCGGTAATTTCCGGCTGTATCGTTATGATAAAAAAAAGAACGATTTTTAAAGCAAAAAAAGACCTCCGCAGGTCTTTTTTTGCTTTACAGGATCAAATGGTCCCTGACTTTTTTTCACGGTTCAGCCTTATTTTATAGATGATCAATATCAATGCCGCGACCATCAAGCCTTCTGCAATCGGAAGAAAAATGGCCAAAAACGACAGCATCAGGCATCCTGATAATAGAAACAGATAAATGACTGCCGATTTGAGGATGGACAGCTTCTTGGCAAACCCCAGCTTGTAGACCAGGATGGACAGCGCGGTTATGGTGATATACAGCATCCAGTTGGCCGTCTGGGCATTTTGGGTCAAGTCATAATAAAACCTCAGTGTAGGAGAAAATCTGTCCAAGGCCCTTTGGTCTGCGGTGCTTAAAGCCAGGACAAAATAGAGATTTCCGATCAGGTTCACACCCGTTCCCCCTTCTCAGCAAGAAATATAATGGATATGCAAAAACCGGATTTCCCGAAGGAACCCGGTCAAGCATACCATATTTATGCTGTTAACAACAGGCTACATGCCCAATTGTTCGTATTTTTTCTTTTTTGCAGCCTTTTCCCGTTCATTTTTGTCCAGGATTTTCTTTCTAAGGCGAATGGATTCAGGTGTCACTTCACAGTACTCATCGTCATCCAGATATTCAAGCGCTTCTTCGAGCGACATGATCCTTGGTTTTTTTATGACGGAAGTCTGGTCTTTGGTGGCTGAGCGGACGTTGGTTGCATGCTTCGTTTTTGTAATGTTGACGGTGATGTCATTTTCCCTTGTATGCTCACCGACAATCATGCCCTCATAAATTTCAGTGCCTGGTTCAACAAAAATGGTTCCGCGATCTTCCACTTGCATAATGCCGTATGTCGTGGCTTTGCCCGTTTCCATGGAAACCAGAACGCCCTGGCGTCTTCCGCCCACTTTTCCTTGCTGCATCGGCTGGTAGCTGTCAAATGTATGGTTCAAAATACCGTAGCCTCGTGTCAGCGTCATAAACTCGGTTGTATAGCCGATCAGCCCCCTGGCTGGGACTTGGAAAATCAGGCGGACTTGACCATTGCCGTTGTTCACCATATCCAGCATCTCGCCTTTTCTGATGCCCAGGGATTCAATAACACCCCCTGTATGCTCTTCTGGAATGTCGATTTGTACCCTTTCAATCGGTTCACACTGTACTCCGTCCATTACCCTGACGATGACCTGGGGTTTGGAGACCTGAAGCTCAAATCCTTCCCTCCTCATATTTTCGATGAGGATGGACAAATGAAGTTCTCCGCGTCCGGAAACAATCCACGCATCCGGGGAGTCCGTATTCTCAACACGGAGGCTCACATCGGTTTCAAGCTGGCTCCGGAGACGTTCTTCCACTTTTCGAGAAGTGATGAACTTGCCTTCCCGTCCGGCAAACGGGCTGTTGTTGACCAGGAAAGTCATCTGCAGGGTAGGCTCATCAATCCGGAGCTCCGGCAATGCTTCCTGATGGTCGACTGGACAGACCGTTTCTCCTACGTTGATATCTTCCATTCCTGATACAGCAACAAGATCTCCGGCGTATGCTTCATCAATCTCAATGCGCTTCAGTCCGAAGAAGCCGAACAGTTTGGATACGCGAAATTGTTTGACAGAACCGTCGAGCTTGAGCAAAGCCACCTGCTGGCCAACCTTCATTGTCCCCCGGAAAATCCTGCCGATTCCGATGCGTCCTACATAGTCATTGTAATCAAGCAAGGACACCTGGAACTGAAGAGGTTCTTCCTTATTGTCCACTGGAGCAGGGATATGTTCGACTATCGTCTCAAACAGCACTTCCATATTTTCATCCTGCTTATCGGGTGTGCTGCTTGCTGTACCATTGATTCCTGACGCATATACAACCGGAAACTCCAGCTGCTCGTCATTGGCATCCAGCTCAATGAACAATTCCAGAACCTCGTCCACCACTTCTTCAGGACGGGCAAAATCACGGTCGATCTTGTTTACGACCACGATAGGTGTCAGGTTTTGTTCCAACGCCTTCTTCAAAACAAAGCGGGTCTGCGGCATGCAGCCCTCATAGGCGTCTACAACAAGGAGAACACCGTCGACCATTTTCAGGATCCGTTCGACTTCACCGCCAAAGTCAGCATGTCCCGGTGTATCCATGATATTGATTTTAGTATCTTTATATTGAATGGCAGTATTTTTGGCTAGGATTGTAATGCCGCGTTCACGTTCTATGTCATTGGAATCCATCGCGCGTTCCGCAACATGCTCGTTTGTTCGAAATGTCCCGGATTGTTTCAGCAATTGGTCGACCAATGTCGTTTTTCCGTGGTCAACGTGGGCTATAATAGCAATATTGCGTAGATCTTCTCGAATCTTCAAAGTTGTTCCTCCTGCCTGTATTGAAAGCATCCTTAATAGGATTAACTGAGTTATTATATCACATTCTGTAGAAAAAACGAATTTTTTTTTGTAAAATGGAAAAGTGAGGAGGCGAAATAGTATGGGTATCAAGTGGAATTTTCTAATATTGGCCATCCTGGCGGCAATCTCAATCATCGGCATCGGCGTCATGCTCGGTGAACGCAGCATCGTTGGCATGGTCATATTCTTTTTGATCCTGATGGCTGTCATGGGCTATGGATTTGCATCCAAAAAGAAAATGCGCGACCAGGGAAAGCTTTGATTCAATAAAATAAGAAAAGCACAGTCCTTGGAGGGCTGTGCCATTTATTATTTTTCCCCCTTATTGAGGAAATCCTTAATGATCGCCTCGTGCAAACCGGGTTTGGCTGCAAGGACCGAATTGGTGCCCATCATATCCAGCGGCTCCCCCTTCAGATTGGTCACGATGCCGCCAAGCTCTTCCACTATCACTTTTCCTCCTGCAAAATCCCATGGGGACAGCCTCATGGTTATATAAGCATCCAACGCTCCTGTGGCGACATAGGCGAGCTCGAGGGCCGCAGAGCCGTATGATCTCGTTCCCCGCACTTTATTGGCGAGCGGAATAAGTGTTTCAGAGGGGTCCATATAACGGTTGGAAGTAAGCCATGTAGAGTTCATTCCGATCAGGGCTGTTTCCGGTTTGGTTTTCTCCAGCCGGGGCAGTTTATCGTCGCCTAAGTAAGCCCCTTTGCCGGCCTGCGCATGGTACAGTTCGTCATGGACGACATCATATATGTACCCTAGCTTCCCCTGCCCATCTTCATAAACTCCGATTGATATCATGAAATTCCTCTGCTGGTGGATAAAGTTCATTGTGCCGTCGATCGGATCGATGATCCAGACGATTCCGGCCAAATCCTTCAGTTCATCACCGAATCCTTCTTCCCCAAGTATGCGGTGCCCCGGCAGCGACTCCCTGATTTTGCCGATAAAAAACTGCTCAATGTCACGGTCGATATTTGTAACAAGGTCATTTGCATCTGATTTCGTCTGTATATCAAGGGCAGTGGAAAAAGAAGAGATGATTCTTTCCCCAGCCTCTTTCAGCCAAGACTTGGCCAATCTGTCAATTTCTGCCCAGTTGGTCATAGACATTCCTCCATCATCATCCATATATGTTTTATACAGCTTAGATAAAAACAATGGAAATATCAAGTAATCGGTTCATGTTCGAATAAAGGCATCAATTCTTTCCATATTAAAATCAAACAAAAAACGGAACTTCTCCTGCCGGGTCGAGAACAGGGGAGTCCGTTTTTCAAGAAGGTTCCAAATCGTATATATTCCTCATTTTCTCACAAAGCTTCCAGCTTCACTAACTCTTCACGTATTCTTTCAAGCTTGCGCTTCGTTTTCATTTTCATTTCTTCATTTTCTTCTTGAAGGGCTTCGAACAGGACAGCAAGTTCATAGTTCAATTCCAAACGCAGGACAGCCAGCCTCTGTTTATCCAACGTTTTCTTTCGATAAGCATTCATCACTTGTTTCATCATTGAAACACCCCTTCCGAAATAGATATAGGCTCTTCACTCTTCGGGAACTCTTGCTATATGATATGTTGCCTGGATATCGCCGGTAACTAAATTGTGTTTACACCCAAGTACTCCAATCCACCGAGCTCAGTTTTTTTGGTTTCGCCGTCCATTATGATAAAGTAATAAGACAAAATTGGTTTGGAGGCTTGCAAAGATGACTTTTTCCGGTTTTACAAACGAAGACTTTGACGTTTTTTCCATTGAGGGCCTGGAGAATAGAATGGATGCCCTCATTAATCGCGTCAGGCCAAAATTGGATCACCTTGGCCGGCTGTTTGCCCCGGAACTCGGCGCGATGACTGGGAATGAAATGTTTTATCATACAGCCAAACATGCGAGACGGACCAAGAACCCTCCTAATGATACGTGGGTGGCTTTCTCAAGCAGCAATCGAGGTTATAAAATGCTTCCCCATTTCCAGATCGGACTTTGGGAAACCCACATATTTGCTGTATTTGCAGTTATTTATGAAGCACCTTCCAAGCCTGCGATAGGGAAAGCTTTGGAATCCAATTTGACACAAATCACGGCTGGACTTCCAGGCCATTTTGTTATTTCGGGAGATCATACCAAACCGGATGCCACCCCTTTGAAAGACATGAACTCCTCTGACCTGGCAAAGCTGTTCAAACGGCTTCAAACTGTGAAAAAAGCTGAATTGGTATGCGGTCTGCATATCCCCCGGGAGAAAGCGACCCTCATGAGCGGTGAAGAACTTATTCACTCCATTCATAATGCGTTTGCCATTTTAGTACCCCTTTATAAACTTTCATAAACACAGGAAACACATGGGAACAAGCCCTTTTTCCCCATAGATGCAAAAAACTGCACCTGAAAAGATGATCATCTTTTCAGGTGCAGTTCCTTAAGGCTGATACGTTCGCCTGCCCCCGCTTTTTTTGCAGCCTCCACTGCTTGATAGCTTGAATAACCGCTGGCTTCTTCAAACTCCTTCCCGTATTTCTTCTCTTCTGCCTTTCCCGGTACAACCTTTTTGAACTTCCTGTATGCATCCATAAATTCTTCGCGGTAAATCCCCTTTTCATACGCTGCTTCCACTGCCTGGAAGAAGGCTACGGCATCGATCACTTCCTCCGTAGACCAATGATGTGAAAAAGGATATTGATATTCCATTTTGTTTTTCACTCCTCTATGAGATGGTGTTCTGGATCGCCCATTGGCGCCTTATCTCTTCCGCTTCGGTGATGACCCTTTCAAGAAGCTCCTTCGCGGCTGGTATATCCTTGATTAGGCCCATAACTTGTCCGGCCCAGCCAAACCCCTCCTCCGGGTCTCCATCATAAATATATCTTTTGTTTGCCGTTCCGCCAATATACTTCTTTAGCTCTTCATACCCTCCCTGATCCTGTTCAATCTTCAGGATTTTTTCTGCCAAAGGTGTGGCGATCACACGCCCTGGAGCTTTGATGGAACGTTTGATCACCACTGTATCGGTTTCAGCTCCTTCAATAAGAGCCGACTTATAAGCATCCGAAGCATGGACGCATTCCTTTGTTGCAATAAACCTCGTACCCATTTCGATCCCTTCCGCCCCAAGGGCCAGAGCTGCCATCAATCCCCTTCCGTCCCCTATTCCGCCGGAAGCCACTACCGGAATGCTGACTGTTTCGGCCACTCTAGGAATAAGCACAAAGGTGCCCGTATCATTCAGGCCCAGGTGCCCCCCTCCTTCCTGGCCAACCACCATCACTGCATCGGCTCCGAGTTCCTCCGCCTTTTGTGCCTGCCGGACAGCCGCAACCAACACCAATTTTACAATATTCACGCCTTCCAGCTGCTTAAAAAAGGGTGCAGGGTTTCCTCCGGTAACGGATACCGCTTCTACCCCTTCCTCCAGCGCCGCTTCCAGCATATGCTCAAACGGACGTCCATGCTGTCCGATTGCAAAATTAACTCCAAACGGCTTATCCGTCCATTCTTTCGTCTTTTTGATTTCATTCTTCAACTCTTGCGGGCTTTCCAATGACATCGCCGTTATTTGACCTAAGCCTCCTGCGTTTGATACAGCTGCAGCCAATTCAGCATAAGCCAAATACGCCAGGCCGCCCTGAATGATGGGATAATCAATGCCCAGCAGATCTGTAACACGTGTTTTCCACCGTTCCACCATATGCACTCCTTTCTTGCTTACATGTGGCTACTTCGACAAAACCATGGTAAAGTCCTCTCTCGTATTGGGAGGAAAATAATACGCTAGGCAAAGAGTGAGCAGGATGATATAATTTCTTTTGTTTTATAACCATATCAAACAAGGGTAACAATATAGAACAATACGCAGAGGATGTGACATTCGTTGTCTCAATACGAAACCCCTTTATTTACGGGATTATTGGAACATGCCAGGAAAAACCCCGTACAATTTCATATACCCGGCCATAAAAAGGGAGCCGGTTTGGATCCCGATTTCAGGGACTTTATCGGTGAAAATGCCTTGTCCATCGATTTGATCAACATCTCCCCCCTCGATGATCTTCATCATCCAAAGGGCATGATCAAAAAAGCCCAGCAACTGGCTGCAGAAGCTTTCGGGGCTGACCATACTTTCTTCTCGGTTCAAGGAACGAGCGGTGCGATCATGACAATGGTCATGTCAGTATGCGGGCCGGGGGATAAAATCATCGTCCCTAGGAATGTCCATAAATCGGTCATGACAGCCATTGTTTTTTCGGGTGCGGTTCCCATTTTCATTCACCCCGATATAGACCCCGTCCTGGGCATATCGCATGGAATTACGACCGATTCAGTTGAAAAAGCACTTTCTCTGCATCCGGATGCAAAGGGGCTGCTTGTCATCAACCCTACTTATTTCGGCATCGCTGCCGATTTGCAAAGAATTGTGGAGATTGCCCATTCTCATCATGTTCCGGTCTTGGTGGATGAAGCTCATGGTGTCCATATACACTTTCACGACCGGCTTCCCATATCCGCTATGGAAGCCGGTGCAGACATGGCTGCAACAAGCGTTCACAAACTTGGCGGCTCGCTCACCCAAAGCTCTGTGCTTAATATCAAGGAAGGGCTTGTTTCCCCGCAGAGGGTACAATCCATCCTTAGCATGCTGACAACAACTTCCACCTCTTATTTGCTGCTGGCATCACTTGATACTGCCAGGAAGCGGCTTGCAACAGAAGGATATGAATTGATCGAAGAAACGATCCGCCTGGCACAGTCCATAAGAAAGAGAATCAATGAAATCCCTCATCTCTATTGCCCGGGGGAAGAGATATTGGGAACAAAAGCAGCGTATGACTATGATCCGACGAAGCTGATCATTTCTGTGAAGGATTTGGGTTTAAATGGCTATGAGGTAGAAAAATGGCTCCGTGAAGCCTATAATATTGAAGTTGAACTTTCAGATCTGTACAACATCCTGTGCATCATCACACCGGGGGATACAGACAGGGAGGCAGATATCCTCATCCAGGCATTGACTGAATTGTCCAAGCTGATTGGTAAAGCTGGGGAAACAGCTAAAAGTGAGGTGATGCTTCCCGACATTCCACTTCTGGCCATGACGCCAAGGGATGCTTTTTACGCAGAAACGGAAGTGGTCCCAATCGGGGAATCCGCAGGAAGGATCAGTGCCGAATTTATCATGGTGTACCCTCCAGGCATCCCCATTTTTATTCCGGGAGAAATCATTACGGAAGAGAACATTTCCTTTATCCAAAAAAACATTGAAGTCGGTCTTCCTGTTCAAGGCCCTGAAGATGAAACATTGGGTTCACTTCGTGTCATAAAAGAGTTTGAAGCCATCAAATGAAAAAGGAGCATCCTAAACGGATGCTCCTTCATTTTA
>DATBUB010000349.1:0-3223 GCA_036516555.1 Bacillaceae bacterium | reverse complement strand
CATTCTTCACCGCAGCATAGACCGTGTCGGTACCAATCTCCTTCCGGTGAAAAACCTCTCTGCCAAAAGTCCAGCTGTCCACTGCCGCTTTCTTTCCTTGAAGGCCGACTGCCCATTCCTTCAGTTCATCCATCGGTGCATGCAGATACACTTTCCCCTCATTGATGAGAAGGACGTCTTCAAGCAAATCCTCCATTTCATCCAGATGGTGGCTGGAAAGAATGATGGATCGCGGGTGGGCAATGTAGTCCTTCAGCAAAGCCCGGTAAAAGTCTTTCCTTACGGCCGCATCCATGCCGGTTGTGGGTTCATCCAATATCGTCAGGGCACAGCGTGAGGAAAGCCCCAAGATCATATTAAATGTGCTTTTCATTCCTTTGGATAATTGGTTATGGAACTGATCAGGCTGCAGGGCAAAATAATCGAACAGCCCTTGCGCAAGCTCCGCATCCCAATATTTATAAAACCGGCCGGCCTCATCCAGTATCTCTGATAACGTCAGCGCAGGCGGCAATGTCATTTGGTCATCAATAAAAATACTGTTGGCGGATACAAACAGGCTGTTAAAAGGATCTTCAGACAGCACCTTCACCTCTCCGGATGTTGTGCGCAGGAAGCCAGCCAATATCTTCAGCAAGGTCGTTTTTCCGGCTCCATTCCTGCCGATCAGTCCGGTCAGCTTATTTTCTTCGATGGAAAAAGTCATCTCGTCCAGGATCTTTTTCCGGCCATACACTTTCGACAAACGGGTGCATTCCACCACCATCATCGTCCTTCCCCCTTGTGTTCCTTTATTGCGGAACGGATCATTCCGATTAAATTCTCTTCCTTGACGCCAAGCCGGCCAGCTTCAGCTGCAAGCTCCAGGACAAGCCCCTTCAGCGTCTCGTTCTTTCTCTTCAGGAGGATGGCCTCCTTCGCTCCATCAGCAATAAACATGCCAAGCCCTCTCTTTTTATACAGGATGTTTTCCTCCGCCAACATATTCAGCCCCTTTGCCGCCGTTGCCGGGTTGATATTGAACATCTCCGCCAGCTGGTATTGTGAATATACCTTGTCATCCACACCGAAATTTCCGCTGATGATTTCGTTCTCCAGCCACTCGGCGATTTGAACATAAATGGGTTTGATTCCGTCCGTATTTAAAATCACCCGTCAACCCCCTCTCAAGGTTAGTGCATTACTGTTGTAATGTAGTATATGACATGAAGAAAAATATTGCAACACCCGATTTTTAAAAAACCGGTTCTCCATTGAAGGAAAACCGGTTCAGCGTTACATTCCCGTCCGCAATTTTTCAAAAGCTTGGTTATTTGCTTGCCGAATTGCCTGGATGCCTCCTATTAATAAGAAGACGAATCCAATGATATTAAACGATAACAAAGCAAGGATAATCAGCATGACCCCATGCCACTTTTTCACTTCCTTCAGCATCACGATGCCGATGATCATTGCAATTCCAGAGGGTACGATTGTTAAATAAATGAAATAGCTCAGACCGAGCAAGATAAGGCCAAATAAATCAAGGAAAGGAATATTGAAATGCTCCAAAACAAAACGGTCGAACCATTCCTTGATGAAAAAGCATGATATGATCGATCCCAATCCCCCATAGATGGCCACCAACCCCGGCGTAACCCCGCTACTCTTTCGTTTCAACCCAACAGCCTCCCCGCATTTTTTATCACTCAATCGGATGCCACCAACTCCACTTTGATCCGGTCGGGGTCTTCAAAATAAACGGCATAATGCTTTTCCCCGCCGGCAAATGGATGCTTGTCGGCATATAAAATGGCGGTTCCCTTTGCCTTCAATGCCTCCGTAAGCTCGTCTACTCTCACTCTTGTGCCTGCATGAAACGCCAGATGATTCAGCCCTACATGCTTTCGGTGGTACGGAGTGTCCATATACTTTTCCTCTGCCTGGACAAAGACGATGTAGGCATCCCCGAGCTTCCAGCTTTGCCCCTGCTCCCACTTTTGAAAAGCACGGTAACCCAGCTCCTCAAGCAGCCAGCCCCAAAAATCAATGCTCCTCTTTAAATCCGAAACATATAGTTCAATGTGATGAATCATATTCCGTCCTCCTCATACAAACGAATCCGTTTTACAGTCTCCGGTAAACGATGCAAGATGGTTTTCTTCCCCTTAACCTTGGGGTATAATGGCCATAGGATAACATAAAGTAAAAAGACCGCTCCGATGCCGACAACATCGAAACGGTCATGCAATAGCAGATTCCCGTAGAGGGGTCGGCGCAGCCTAACGGACTAAAACCGCCAGAGTGGGCAAACTCTCGAGGGCGGCTTTAGTCTTTTTTGTTAAACGACAGCATGGCAACAACCAGGCCTGCGAATGCAATCATGATCGTCAGAGACTCATACACTGTCACGGCATCACCTCCCTCCTTTTTCGAATAAAAAAAGAAGAGTGTGCGCCGACCGCCCTTGAGAAATCTATTCTATTGCCCTTCTATTATACCATTTTGGTGAATCGGTAAATCGGATTTTCTTCGATTTCCCATAGAGAATGAAAAATGCTGTGTTCGGTAAATCGGATGAGCCTCGATTGACCTAAGAGTGGAAAAAATGCTGTGCACGGTAAATCGGGACAGCCTCGACTGCCCTTAAAGCATGAAAAATAATGCGGACGGTAAATCGGAGTAGCCTCGACTGCCCTTAAAGCATGAAAAATGATGCGGACGGTAAATCGGAGTAGTCTCGACTGCCCTTAAAGCATGAAAAATGATGCGGACGGTAAATCGGGACAGCCTCGACTGCCCTTAAAGCATGAAAAATGATGCGGACGGTAAATCGGAGTAGCCTCGATTGACATTAGAGCAGGAAAAAATGCTGTGTCGCTTACGCCCTCACTTCAGGAGTTTCAGGAAATTTTCCCGCATGGCTTCTGCCAATTCCTGAATGGAAACCGCCTGTTCAATAAGCTCACGGTTGCCGCGGTCATGGAAAAACAAATGATTCAAATCAGCCACCGTCATTTCCGACTGAGACCGGTCAATGAGCATGATGCGAGCACCCCGTTCAATGGCGCCTTCCTCCAACACCCTTCCGAAGTAACCCGTTTTTCCAGTCCCAATCACTTCCTTAAATATGCCCTTCACCTGATTGAAGCGGTCAATCGTAGAACAAGGGATGCGGCCTTGAGTGATTTGGACCACCGTACTTCCAATTTTATAAATATCGCCGATGCAGACGTCATCTTCA
>DATBUB010000348.1:0-2040 GCA_036516555.1 Bacillaceae bacterium | reverse complement strand
ATAAACCTTCGAATTTGGCGCACAAACCTCTTGAACTGGCGCATAAACCTTCGAATTGAGCCACTAAACCTCTTGAACTGGCGCATAACCCCTTGAATCTTTCGATATAATTCCCATTCTTTTTGCAAAATTTCTCCCTTGCCAGATGCCCGCAAAGATAATTCCACTCTTGTTGAAGCGCCAAAAAAGAAAATCCACTCAATTCGATACAAAAAGAGGCAAATTAGATCGCTAATATAACCATCTCAGGCCAGCAATTACCATGAAACCAAATTTAGCCGTCCATAATTCTTAAAAAAGTTAACTTCTTTCTCTTTGCGGGTAAACTAAAGGGTGAATTTCAACTAAATTTCCGGGAGTTGTTCTTATGACCGAAATCAAACATGGCCAGAATGAGTTTTATATTGAAGAAAACGGCAAAGTGATTGGCAGGATCCAATATGTCCCCAGCGGCACGAGCAAAGATGGCAGACAACTGATTACCGTCACTCACACACTCGTTGATGAAGACCAAAATGGCCGCGGATTCGGAAAAAAGCTTGTCTACAAAATCGCCGATTACGCCAAAGAGGAAAATCTACAAATCATTCCCGCCTGTTCTTTTGCCAAAAGAGTGCTCGAGCGAAAAGAAGAATACCGGGATTTGCTTGCAGAATAGCGCACGCCAAAAAGGGATAGGGGCCGCTGAACAGAGTCATTCAGCTTGCCCTATCCTTTTAAATTTTGTCTAAGGCAGTATTAATTCCTTCATAAAAATGCGGGTTTTGAAGTAAAAAGGAAAAACTATCCTACATATTGAATAGTACTTATAGGGACGCGGGAGGGATGAAATTGAAGATCATAAACGGCATAGCAACTTCTTTAAATAGGGATATTCCCTTTAGTTTATTTAAGCATGAAAAGCTTTCGGAAAAATTGGCGATTATTTTACCGGGAGCAGGCTATTCCACTCAAGCCCCGTTATTGCACTTTACCAAAGGAGTATTTTTCAACAGGGGCTTTGATGTGTTGCAAGTGAACTATTCTTATCTGCAAGATGTATTGTCCTCCTTAAGTGAAGAAGAGTTTACAGCGGACGTCCTGTCTGCAATTGAAAAAGCAGCTTCTAATGATGATTATTCACAATATACCTTCATCGCCAAATCAATAGGAACAATTGCTTTAACGTATCTATTGCAAAAGCCCAACTTCCAATCCGCCAATGCTGTTTGGCTTACTCCTTTACTAAAGCGTGAAGATGTTTATAACGCTTTAATGAAAAATGATAATCATGGCGTTTGTATCATTGGAGACAAGGACCCTCATTACATAACCACCAGGTTTGAAGCAATCCTAAACAATAAAAGCTTGAGAGCAATATTGATTAATGACGCTGATCATAGTTTGGAAGTTCAGAAGGATCTCCTAAAATCAATCGAAATTCTAAAAGAGGTCATAACTAAGTTGAATGAATTTTAATTTCCCCTAAAAAAAACAGCAGTCCCCCTTCACACAGAAATGGGACTGCTGTTTCAATATAAGTGGATAAAATTTTGAAATTAAGACTGTGGCTGCCTAGAACGCTTTACTCACCCAACCACTTCCGCCCCACTAAGTTCCTCCAGTGCTTCCTCCAAATCACGCTTATGATGGGCGAGCCGGGAGGAGGCGGTGGCGACGATGGCGGCGACGATGTCATCGAGGAACGTGTGGACGCCGCTGCCCGATTTCGTATCCAATTCCTTGATGATGCCGATTTTATTTTTATCGAGATGGCCGAAGGTGGTGACGGCAATGCTGCCATACCCTAAGGCAGCGCCGAAAGCAATCGTTTCATCGACACCAAACAGGCCCTCATCATTTTCGACGATTGATTGGAGGGGCTCGGACAGTTTTTTCTGTTCGGCAAGTGTGTCGAGTTCGACGCCGACCAGAATGGCGTGCTGGATTTCCCGCTTCAGCAAAACTTTTTCAACGCTGTCGATGCACTCTGCGATGGTGAGCCCTTCGTGGTATGGCAACTGCATTTCATAAACGATGGCTGCAATAGCTTCTATAGAG
>DATBUB010000347.1:0-2696 GCA_036516555.1 Bacillaceae bacterium | reverse complement strand
ATCCCCAAAGGAAGGTGGGTGCCTTTCTTGGGGGTTGTTTTTTGAGATTGTGGCAGTGCCTGGCGCAGTTTGAGGTTTGGCCTGATCGCCGCTTTTCGAAAAGGGTTTTTGATCATCATTACCGATTGTACTCCCGCAGGCCACCACCCTTATTTTGTTTGCGATTGTCAGTGAAATACTCGCGATTGCAGGCTGCTCATTCGCGATTTTCCTCATTTTACTCGCGATTATATGCTATTTACTAGCGATTACAGTTTTCTGAATATCAAATTACAATTATACCCAGTCTAATTATTATAGAAAGTTAAGATTGCAGTTATCACAAAAAATGCTACCCCTATTAAAATGACGAAAATGAATACCTTCCCCACTTTATGCATGTCTATAGCACCTCCCCCTCCAAAAAAAGTTTCTATTTGTTTATATTCTGCCTTCATTCGAACATCCCTATCTCCAATAAAAAAAGAATCCCTTCAAAACGGGATTCTTCTTTTTTCTGTAAAAAGCTTCTTTGCCAAGCACTGAGCAAGGCATTTCCATCTCGTTATTACTTACACCGTGGTGACGAAACACATATCTGCAGCTGACGAGTCAGCGTTATGAATTATTTTTTTTCAACTCGTTCATGCGGTCTGTCCACTCCTGGACCCTCTTGATGATCGCCTGGCGTTCAGCCTCCAGTTCCTCCATCTTTTTGGTGTCGAGATCTTTTCTCACACTTAGAGCCAGCTGCTCTTTGGAGTCCAGCATCGATTTCATTTCATTATAAATCTCCTGGGTGATCATCTGCTCAGCTCTCATGATGTCAATGGCAGACTGGAAACGGCTTCTTTCATTCAAGCCGGCATAGTAAATCCTCTCGGCCAATTTGGTGCGGTCTTTCATTTCCTGGAAGGACTGCCCCCAATGCTTGAGCAGCGAATTGGATTTGCTTCTGATTTCTTGGAAGGAAGGTACCCATGTTTTTCGGATGGAGTTGTTCAAATCATCAATCGTTTTGGCGGAAATATATTCCCCGTTTCCGGCCGCAGCCACTTCTTTGAGAGCATTTTCTCCGGCCGTATCGACGTCAAACCCGATGATGTTCACCGTTCTCCCGCTGTCTTCAGCCGCAAAGGCTTTCGCTTCGGCCACAGGGTCCCCGCCGCATGTTTCGGTTCCGTCACTGATGATATAAAGCGTGACATTGTCGGATGAGCCAGACATTTTTTCCCGGGCCGCCTTGATGGCATTCGCAATCGGCGTCCAGCCCTTAGCTTCCACACCGTTTACAGCCTCGGTGAACTTTTCTGCATCAAACGCCGACAAAGGATAGACCTCATCAATCGTCGTACAGGACAGCTCCTTGTCCTTGTCGTTTTGTGTTCCGGCATGACCATATACAATAAGTGACACGTCATTTGTCCCGCCGATGGTATTCGCAAAACGTCCTGCAGCGGATTTCGCCACATCCATCTTCAGCTTGCCTTCAATGTTCAGAAGCATGCTTGAGCTTGCATCCAAAAGAATGAGGGCTTTACCGGGATTGACCGGTTTCTCTCCCGCCTTCTCTTCCAGTTCGCCAGGTTCAGGCAGGTATGGTTCATACCACTCTACCCTGAACTCCTTTAGTTCATTGATGGCGCGTCCATACGCTTGGCTCCCAACGTAATAGTGAAGAGCCTGAAAAATCGTGTTCGGATCCTGGATCTCTTTTGTGACCGCACGCAGTTTTTCCGTCAATTCATCCTCATAATCACCAAGGCCGAACGGGCCCCACTTCTGTTTCGTTTCCTCTTCATACGGGATATTCTTGGTAAAAAAACCCCCCTCTTGTGCGGTCAAATCTTCCTCTGTTTGAGGGATTTTAACCTTTTCTATATCCGTAAGGTCCGCGCTGCCTTCAGACGACGTTTTTTTAATTTTCGTTTCGTCGGTTGGCTCAGGCGTATTCACGGCCTTCTCCGCTTCCACTTTCTTTTCTTTCCCTGCTTTTCCCGAGCATCCTCCAACCAGTAAGGCTGCGAGAAGCAGGATCATCCATTTACGCATCCACATCAACCTGCCAATCTTCCACAATATTGAATTTAATATCCATTTTATCAATAGTGGTTTCAGATTTCGAGCCGGTTTCCTAGGCCTTTTTTCTCAATTGCAGCCATTCTAGTAAAAGTATCTATTGGACAACCGCACTTTTTGGCAAAAAGAAAGATATATGTACATGCAATCCCTCCATTTTTTAATACATTGCTATATGTCGAAAAAAAGGAGGTGACAACATGGTTCAATCATCTCAAAATCAAAACCAATGCCCGGAAGGGTGCTGTGACGGCAGTGAGATTCTATGTGTGTCCATTCCCTGCCCAGTAACTATCGTGCTGCTTGGCCTGGAGCTTCAGTTGGAACTGCCATGCATCAGGCTGACATCCGGCGATAATCTGACAACAGACCAAGTGCAGCAGCTGCTGAACTTCCTCTCCAACTTGCTGGGGAACCTGGGCAGCCTATCCTCCGACTAGACATGGCAAAAAGTGATCCGAGCGACCGTCCATTGCGGCCGTTCGGGCCCTTCCTTTTATATCTCTTTTCGAAGATTCATTACTTCAGCGGTTGGTGATTTTCTCCCTTAGTCATCAACCGTCTGCTCAAAAAATTTAAAAATAAAGCTTAATTGCTTAAATTTTTTTAACTCTTAAGGGCTCCCATTTCAATTTTTT
>DATBUB010000346.1:0-3618 GCA_036516555.1 Bacillaceae bacterium | reverse complement strand
TTACCAGGTATTTCTTACGTTTATTGTAACCCGAAGAAACTGAATGTCAATATATTTTATTATATTCATGAATCAAAATTTCATGACAACAAAAAAAGAGCCTCCCAGGGCTCCTGTTAAACGCATTTTGTCGATTCTTATCTTCGCAGCTGGACCATTTCCTTGCGCGCCTCCTGGTATTGCTGAAGAATTTTTTCTCCGATATGGTGGAAAATCCCCATATACAGGGCATCCACGATGGTCAGCTGGGTCATCCGTGAAGCAATGCTTCCGATCCGGAAGTCCTGTTCCACATTGGGCGTGCATAGGCGGATATCCGCTTCTTTATACAGCGGGGACTTATCAATGTTTGTAATGGCAATGACGGTTGCCCCTTTCTTTTGAGCGAAACGCGACAGTTCCAAAACATCTTTCGTTTGGCCGGATGTACTGATGGCAACGAAAATATCCCCTTTTTTCATATAAGGAATGACGGAAAGCATGTAGTGAAAATCCAGGGATGTAATTGATTCGTAGCCAAGTCTCGTAAATTTATATTGGGCATCAAATGCAGCAGTTGAGGATCCTCCGACTCCAAAAAAGACAATTTTCCTGGCATCCCTTATGGCATCCACTGCTCTGAGCAGTTCTTTTTTATCCATAGAGTTTGCAATGGACTCAATGGCCGATTTATTGACATGGATGACCTTCTGGAATAAATCGTAGGGCGAATCTTTTTTCTGGAGGATTGAAAAGTCCGTGAGGTTCATCTCTGTCAAGGTGAGGTCTTTGACCAGCGCCAGCTTAAAGGATTTAAAGCTGCCGATCCCTATGGATTTGCAAAAACGGACAATGCTTGCTTCGCTGACCCCTGATTTTTTGGACAGTTCCCTTGTTGTCATGTTTGGAATCAGATCGGGATGCTGAAGAATATATTCTCCAATTCGCCTTTCTGCATCCGAAAGACGGGACAAATCATCTTCAATTTTTAATAAAAGCGACTTCATGTTTCCACCTCAACATGTACGATCAGGATGGTCATTCCACATCCAATTCGTCCAATAATGTGTTCAGTTCCCTTAGTTCTTTCTCCAGGCCCTCCAGCTGTTTTTCCAGAGGATGAAGATTTCCTTTAACAAATTCCAGCTTTTCTAAATCGTGCTGGAGCCGTACATAGTCGGCTTTGATATCCATGATTTTGTACTCTATTTCTTTTCTGTTCATAACGTTCCTCCCGGTTCATATGTACATTCATACTCCAAGAAACAGTAAAATGAAATGCCCGCTCTTATACGATAACAAAATTTGCAGGTTTTAAATATATAGAAATTTTTACAAACATCGCACATAAAGAGGATTGGGCAAACTATGCCCGGATAAGAAAGGAGTGCAGCCATGAAAATGCTGTTCCAGATGATCAAGCGTTTTTTTAAAGACCGGTTTCATGATCAGTCTGCCCTGATGGCTTATTTCTTCATGCTTTCCATTTTTCCTTTTCTTATATTTGTCATGTCTCTGCTTGGCTATCTCCCCATTTATTCGTCTGATGTGCTAAGTGCCATCCAGCCCTTTGTTCCTGCAAGAAGCTACAGGCTGATTGAAAATAACCTTGTTTCCATTCTGGACGAGAGGAGGACCCGGCTTACATTTTTCAGCTTTTTGGCCGCATTCTGGCTGGCATCCATGGCTGTGCAGGCGTTGGTTAGGGCCATGAATGACGCTTATCATATTACAAGAAAGGAAGGATTCTTAAAAGCACTGCTTAAAGATTTATTTCTTACAGCCATTTTGGTTGTGACATTGACTCTCTCCCTTCTTATTCCCATTTTGGAAGAGGTCGCACATATTTTTCTCTCTGCACAGACGGATGTGCCTTTTTCCTTTCAGACTTGGGCCGCCCTAAAATGGGCAATCGGTTCGTTGTACTTATTTGTACTTTTTACTTTTGTATACAAGCTTGTGCCCAGTGCCGGCATACCGTTTTCGTCTGTCCTTCCGGGCTCCCTGTTTGCCACAGTTTCATGGCAGGCCATGTCTGTCGGCTATTCCTATTATGTATCCTACGCAAGCTACTCGCAGCTATATGGACAGCTGGGAAGCATCATTGTCCTGATGATCTGGTTTTACTTTTCAGCGGCTGTCCTCCTTTTCGGCGGCCTCATCAATGCAGCCAGGATCGAAAAGGAAAGGGTGCGAACATAGAATAGGCGGACCCTTTGAAGAGTCCGCCCCATTCCCTTATACTTGCAGGTTTTGTTTTGGCTGTTTATAAACTTCCTGGTCGATTTCGCCCGTAATTTTGCCCGTCAGCACGCCCGCGGTCATGCTTCCGCTGACATTCAGAGCTGTTCTTCCCATATCGATCAGCGGCTCAACTGAGATCAGCAGCCCCACAATCGCGATGGGCAAATTAAGTGCGGACAGGACGAGCAAGGCTGCAAATGTTGCTCCGCCCCCGACCCCCGCAACTCCAAAAGAACTGATGGCAACAATGACGATCAACGTAACAATGAAAGCAGGATCAAGCGGGTTTACTCCCGCAGCCGGTGCTACCATGACCGCAAGCATTGCCGGATAAATACCCGCACACCCGTTTTGCCCGATCGATAATCCGAAGGAGCCAGCAAAGTTGGCGATCCCTTCAGAAACACCCAGCTCATTATGCTGAGTTTTAATATTGAGCGGCAGTGTACCTGCGCTTGAACGGGAAGTAAAAGCGAAGGTAAGTGCCGGCATGGCCTTTTTCAAATACGTAACAGGGTTCTGCTTTGCCAAAGCAAGCAGCACAAGATGTACGATAAACATGGCGATAAGAGCCACGTAGGATGCGACTACAAATTTCCCAAGCTTTGCAATGGCGCTATAGTCACTGGTCGCTGTCACTTTTGTCATCAGCGCAAGCACGCCATATGGAGTCAAACGAAGAATCAACGTAACAACACGCATCACGATGGTGTATACCGTTTCAATGATCTTCGCAAAGAAATCGGCATGCTCAGGATCTTTTCGTCTAACACCCAAATAGGCAATCCCGATAATGGCTGCAAAAATGACAACCGCAATCGTGGATGTCGGTCGTGCGCCAGTCAAATCCATAAACGGATTTTGTGGGAACAGGCTGATGATTTGCTGAGGAATGGTCATATTTTGTACATCGACGACTCTCTCTTCCAGCTGGGCATTGCGTTCTGCTTCAGCGGTGCCCGCCTCAAGCTGTATGCCTTCCAGCTGAAATCCCAGAGCTGTCGCAATCCCGATTGAAGCGGAGATAGCCGTTGTCCCGATCAGGATTCCAATGACCAGTCCGCTGATTTTGCCAAGATTGTTCGTTAGCTTTAACTTTGTAAAAGCTGAAACGATAGAAATAAATACAAGCGGCATGACAATCATCTTTAACAGCGAGACATAACCGCTTCCCACGATATCAAACCATTGAATGGACCCTTGCGTCGCTTCTGAATCTGTTCCATAAATCATATGCAAGGCAAGCCCAAACAGGATTCCAAGTCCCAAAGCGGTAAATACCCGTTTCGAGAATGAGATGTGTTTCTTTTGCATAGTAAACAATCCGAATAAAATGGCAGCAAATACGACTATATTGATAATGATGAGTACATTTGTCACTGCAGATTCCCCTCG
>DATBUB010000345.1:0-8050 GCA_036516555.1 Bacillaceae bacterium | reverse complement strand
GAAATAACCGTCGAAGTGGCGGAGCATATCCTTCGGATCGATCAGCATCTCAAGGTCTTTCGGTCCGCCCGTCCCATAGCGCAGCTGTTCCTTCGTATACAATTCGCTTACATACATGCCGCCAGGCTTGAGAGCCTTTTTTATACCCCCCAGCGTCCGGTTTAAAATCGGTTTTGGCAGGTGGCCGAAAATATGGACAATGGCATCCCACTGTTCCGCTTCCCATTCCACCTCAGCCAAATCATGCAGCTCCGTCGCTACACGGACGTTTTCCTCTTCAGCCAGCCTGGCCGTTTTGTCGAGACCTGCCTGTGCATAGTCCCAAGCGGTGACTTCATGGCCATTCTTCGCCAGGTAAACCGCATTGCGCCCCTCACCCTCTGCAATGCAGAGAATCTTTCCGTCCGGCAAAAAGGAAGCAGCCTCAACCAAAAATTCATTCGGTTCTTTCCCGTACACATATTCTTCTTCCGAGAATTTCTCGTGCCATGCATTCGTCAATTTCCATCGGCTCCTCTCAAATGAACATCCTTATTTTCCTTTAAAACTTCGTTTTATTCCGATAAAACAAATAGATGCAAAAAAGCCAAAAGACCCTTTTGCATCTAACATTCTGTTTTTTATTCGTTCAGGCCCATCTCTTCTTTGACAACCGCTGCAATGCGGTCGACATACTCGGAGCAGGCTTCCGCCGTAGGAGCTTCAGCCATGACACGAACGAGCGGTTCCGTGCCGGAAGGACGCACCAGTATACGGCCATTGCCGTTCATTTCGGCTTCCACTTCTTCAATGACGGCTTTAACTTTTTCATTGTCCGTTACATGATGCTTATCGGTAACACGGACGTTCACCAGCTTCTGAGGGAACTTCTTCATTTCCTTCGCGAGCTCGGACAGGGGCTTCTTCGTGCGCTTCATGATATTGACGAGCTGAAGGCCGGTCAGGAGTCCGTCGCCTGTTGTGTTGTAATCAAGGAAGATAATATGGCCGGATTGCTCCCCGCCCAGATTGAATCCATTTTCCTTCATCTCTTCAACAACGTAACGGTCGCCGACGGCCGTTTGTGCGCTCTTGATGCCGAGTTCTTCCATGCCTTTATAGAAGCCGAGGTTGCTCATGACCGTGGAGACCACCGTGGATTGCTTAAGGCGGCCTTCCTCTTTCAAATGCTTCGCACAAATAAACATGATCTGGTCGCCGTCTACAACTTCTCCGTTTTCATCGATGGCAATCAGCCTGTCCCCGTCTCCGTCAAACGCAAGACCGACATCCGCCCCTTTTTCCTTTACAAGGCCGGCAAGGCTTTCCGGATGGGTAGATCCAACCCCGTCATTAATATTCAGGCCGTTCGGAGATGCGCCCATGGTTGTAATGTCCGCTTCAAGATCGGCAAATAAGTGGGTGGCCAGAGAAGACGTGGCACCGTGAGCACAATCGAGCGCCACATGAATGCCTGAAAAGTCCTCATCGACCGTCTGCTTCAGGAATTGAAGATATTTATGGCTTCCTTCAAAATAGTCGCTCACCAATCCAAGATCTCCTCCGACAGGGCGAGGCAGCGTATCTGTTTCCTGATCCAATAGCTCTTCAATCTCGTTCTCCTGCTCATCGGACAATTTAAAGCCGTCCGGGCCAAAGAATTTAATTCCATTATCGGCAACCGGGTTATGCGAGGCAGAGATCATGACGCCAGCCTGTGCGCTCATCGCTTTTGTCAGGTAGGCAACTCCTGGTGTCGAAATGACCCCAAGGCGCATGACTTCCGCCCCAATGGAGAGCAGGCCCGCCACAAGGGCTCCTTCAAGCATATGTCCTGATATGCGGGTATCGCGGCCGATGATGACTTTAGGGCGCTCCGTATTCTTGGTCAATACATATCCGCCGAAACGGCCCAATTTAAAGGCCAGTTCAGGTGTCAGTTCTGTATTTGCTACCCCTCTAACTCCATCTGTTCCAAAATATTTACCCATCTAATCTTTCGCTCCTTCTTTGAACAATGCCTGAATCAGACATTTTCTTTGTCAGTTAGTCGTACCTTTGCTTTGTTTGCTGATAACTCCCATGTCACATTGCTGAGTCCTTCTACAGTCAGGTCCACTTCATGTTCACCGGCCTTTAGGCCTTCCAGGTTCATAAAGACTTTAAACGGGCTTTCCGCCGCTTTTTGTACAGCTGATTTCTCTCCGGATATTTTAACGGAGACGACTCCGTTTGCGGGAGCTAAAAGTTCCATGTCCAGGTTTTCATCAAGCCCTCTGCTCTCAACCGGAACTTCATTCAGGGTCGTCTCATCAATTTTTTTGGCCGCTGTTACCTTGACCTTTATCCGATCTGGTGTAATCTTGTTAATTCCGGCAGGATATTTGATCGGAACTTCTATTTCAGTGTCTTCTTTTATTTTGCTAATGTCAACCGGAACTTCCAATTCATGGATGCCTTCCAGGACCTCAGTCCGTCCAAAAATGACCGCTTCTTTGGTTTCCGTGCTGAGATTGTGGGAAGCAATATCATCCGGCGCTGTTCCCGTGGTTTTCAGTTTGATTGGGACGGTTTTTCTCGGATTTTTCACCGGAATGACAACCGAGACGGTTTCCGGCTCCACAATGACGTCAAGCTTGTTCAATTCTCGGTCAAGGACAGTCACTTTCGCCTCCCTGCGGATGGTATCGGTGATCATCCCGCTTGCATCAATGGTGGCTTTGACATAGGAAATTTTCTCAATGACATCCTTTGCACCCGTCACCTTCACGGTTTTCGGCGAAATTTCTGGCCGTTCTGCTTCAAAGCCTTCCGCCAAAATGCTGTTGTTAAATTCCGCCTCTACCCTGAACTCTTCTGTCACCTTTTCCTGTACGGAAACATCGGCATACGCGGGTTCAATTTTCACATTCAATTTTTCTGAGAAATCCTTATATAAAATCGGAACGCGATGCTTGCCTATTTTGGCATCCGACAAATCGATATATACGGTAAAATCACGCTGCCTCTTGGCTGCTTCCACAAAGCGCCTCTGGCCTTCGATGATGACATTCACCGTTTGGGGCGCGCCGGACACAACGAGATTTTCGGAATCATAGTACAGCTCGACCGGTACGTTTTCAATCGTCTCCGCATCCGAGTTTTCCATCCCGTTCGGCCTGGATTCGGCCCCCTTGTTGCCAACCCCGTTAACGGACACAAAAAGGACAACGGCCAAGACCAAGGCAATGATACGGACAAACCACGGATTCTCCATAAACTTATCCATTTTCTTTTTGCCCCTTCCGTTTCCATAGTGTTGAAGAAGGCTGCTTGCTTTTAGTATTGGCAATAAGTTCTTTTTCCAAAAGTTCCTGGAACTCTTCCCCCGACAAATCACGGTATAGTTCACCGTTCTTGGTGACGGATACGCTGCCGGTTTCTTCCGAGACGACAATCGTGAGGCTGTCGGTCACTTCGCTGATCCCGAGAGCAGCCCTGTGCCGTGTTCCAAGTTCCTTGGAAATGAACGGGCTTTCGGAAAGCGGCAGATAGCAGGCAGCAGCCGCAATCTGGTTCCTTTGGATGATGACGGCCCCATCATGGAGAGGCGTATTTGGAATAAAAATATTGATCATCAGTTCCGACGACAGGACCGAATTCATCGAAATCCCAGTTTCAATATAATCCGTCATGCCGGTTTCCCGTTCAATGGAGATGAGGGCACCAATCCGCCGTTTGGCCATATAGCTGACCGCTTCCACGATTGTTTCCACCCGCTTGATCTGCTCTTCATCTTCATGCATGGTGCTGCGGGAGAAGAACCGGCCCCTCCCCAGCTGCTCAAGGGCACGCCTGAGTTCGGGCTGGAAGATGATGATAATGGCAAGGAACCCCCAGTAAATGACGGTTTCCATCATTTTTCTCAATGTATTTAAATTGAATAAATCGCTCACAAACCAGACGGTGATAATGACAAAAATCCCTTTTAAAAGCTGGACGGCTTTTGTGCCGCGTATCACCATGATGAGCTTGTAGATCACAAACCAGACGAGGATGATATCCACGATGCGGGACAGATAGCCCATGATGGTTAGGTCTGCAAACGGCATAGTCTTTCCTCCACGTAATTATTCAAAGGCATGTATCCAATCAATAAGCATTCTTCACATTTTATAACCTATATATTATAACACAAAAAATCCGGAGTCGGCTATTGTGCCTGTCATCCCGAGAATTGCCGGCCAGCCCCGCAGAAACAAAAAAACGGCTGCACGTTAACAGCCGTCCGTTTTACTTCTCTTTTTCAAACAGGGTGACGATCTTCTTGCCGCCCTCTTTCATTTTATACCATAGCCATTCAAACACTTCGTTGATCTCCTTGATATCCCCTGTTACATTGCCGGCATGTGCAGTATATTGCTCGCCGTTGATGATGGTGACATTCCCTTTGATTTCTCCCTCAACACGGAGATTGCCATTTTTTACAACGAGATCGCCTTCCACTACCTCGCCTGCAGGGACCACAACCGTGTTGTTTTCAACAATGAGGTTGGGCTGCTTTGTAAAAGCAAACTTCTGGTCATCATTCCACATGCTGAAGATGCTTCCGGCCATCAGGATGATGAACAGGGAAGCCGCTGACAGCAGCGGATGGTGACGCAGCCAGCGCTGGACACCGGCTGAGTTTCTCTCCTTCGGCAGTCGAGCCATGACACTGGCTGTAAAATGGTCGGAAGGAGTTATATGAGAGGTGCTCTGGATATAAGCAACCGTTCTTTTCAGTTCTTGAAAATGCGTTTGACAGGCCGGGCATTTCTGCAAATGGTCTTTCAGGGCCTGTTCATGTTCCCGTGGCAGGTCTCCATCCAAATACTCATGCATATAGAGAACGATCTCTTCAGGACAAGCCTTCACTTTCCTTCTCACCTTTCCTACATATTATGCAACTGTTTACGAAGCGCTTCTCGTCCGCGATGGATTCTTGTCTTCACCGTTCCAAGCGGCAACTCCAAGACTTCACTGATCTCGTTCAATGATAGATCATCAATATATTTCAATACAATAACCGATCGGTACTTATCGGGCAAACGAAGGATCTCCCTTTGGACAGTTGCCTGCAGTTCCATGGTCTCCACTTCCGCATCCGGCGATTTTCCTTCAGCCGCGATTTGTGAGTACATGGTCAGCCCGTCCGTTCCGGTCACCTCCGCATCCAGGTAATAATCGGGTTTCTTCTTCCTGATCCGGTCAATGCACAGATTTGTCGCAATCCTGTACAGCCAGGTCGAGAATTTTTTGCTCAGGTTGAAACTATGGATATTGACATAGGCCCGGACAAAAGCCTCCTGGGCGATATCCTCCGCCTCATGCCGGTTGCCGAGCATCCTGTAGCAAAGCTGGAATATCTTGTCTTTGTACAATTCCACTATTTCGCCAAAGGCATCCTGATCCCCTTTTAGTACTTGTTTGACCCTATCCCTAACGATTGTATCCATTCTATCTATACCTCCCGCTCATGCGGTTATCATTTATACGTATATGCGCGAAAAAAGTTTCAAAAAAAATTATCCCACCTTATATAGTAACAAATATTTACTGTTAATGGTTTAAATTTTCAAAAATAGGGTAAACCTTGGGTATTATGAAGGTTTTAGAGGTGATGGTTTTGTGCAGGAATACGGAGGAATTATTGTATAAAATAGAAGAAAGCCGTCGCGAAATGATTGAACTGGGACTTGCCTCTTCCTTTGTAGACGAGCGGGTTGTAAGAATCAGCGACAGGCTGGACAAGCTTCTGAATAAATACCAGGCGATTCGATATAGAACATAAGAGCAGTAGGCCCGTATGAAGAAACGGACACCACTGCTCTTTTTTATAAAAGTTTCTCCCCAAACAAGGATCCTGCCAAGGCTACGGTAACATTCGCAGTCTTGTTCCGTACATCCAGAATCGGGTTTACTTCGACAAATTCAGCCGAAGTGATGATGTTCGCCTCCTCTAGCATTTCCATGGCGAGATGGCTCTCCCGGTATGTAATGCCGCCCATGACCGGTGTGCCGACTCCAGGGGCATCGTGCGGATCCAGCCCGTCAAGACCAAGGGAAAGATGCACCCCATCCGTCCTTTCTTTTAGATAGGCGATGGTCTCTTCCATGACGGCAGCCATTCCAAGCCGGTCTATCTCATGCATTGTATACACCTTGATGCCTTCATTTTTGATGAGTTGCCTTTCGCCTTCGTCCAAATCCCTTGCCCCGATGATGACCACATTTTCCGGTTTGACTTTCGGGCTGTAACCTCCGATTTCCGTCAGCAGCGGATGCCCGTGTCCCAAGCTTACCGCAAGCGGCATGCCATGGATGTTTCCAGAAGGCGATGTTTCTGCCGTATTAAGGTCCCCATGTGCGTCATACCAGATGACACCGAGGCTTTTGTAGTGCTTCGCTACACCGGCTAGTGTCCCAACTGCCACGCTATGGTCCCCGCCAAGCACAAGAGGAAATTCCCCGTTCTTCACCACATGATCTATCTGTTCCGCGAGTTTTTGTGCCGTTTCTGCAATCGCTTCCAATTTTTCAGATGAAGCCATTTTGTTTCTCGGCTTTTCCGACCCGGTCACATATATATCTCCCAGATCTTCCACCGTGTAGCCCAGGCTCTCCAGGCGCTCAACGATCCCGGCGTAGCGGATGGCACTCGGACCCATGTCCACCCCTCTGCGCAATTGTCCAAGATCGATCGGCACACCTGTCATGCTTATTTTTTTATTCATGCCTCTCCCCCCTGTCCCTATTGTAGCGGGAGGAGGCTCCGTGACTCAACTCGACATTTTTCTGAATATATATACAAATACAAAAGGGACCTCTTTTGAGGAGGTCCTTTCTAAAGTTCAAGTATCTGTCTTAATTCGTCCGCGCTTCCTGTAAAGGTGAAAAAATGGAGACGGTTTTCGTTGTCATACAGCATTAAATAAGGAGATTCGTCCGCCGGGAAAATCACAATGACTTCATCCACTAAATCGTGCAGCCATTCGTTTTCAATCCGGACAGATGGTTCCAGCGGGATTTTTACCATAAATCCTTTGCGCGGAATGGGCTGAACTTTTGTATATACGCCCGTAATTCCTTTGATATAGTTTTCAGCCTCCTTCTGGACGGATGGATTCAATTCCTGCCGTTTGACGACCATTCCTTTCTGTATGTCGAACACTTCTATCCGTTTATCTGCCTGAGCCTGCACGTGCATGGACAATACAAGCAGGCATGACAGCCACAGAAATACTTTTTTTATCATTGAGAGACACCCCTTTGTTAGTCTCCCCAAAAAATAAAAAACCTGTCCCTTTTCCGGAACAAGCCTGATTGTTTTAATATGGTATTGGTGGAGCCTAGCGGGATCGAACCGCTGACCTCCTGCGTGCAAAGCAGGCGCTCTCCCAGCTGAGCTAAGGCCCCATGGAGCGGAAGACGGGATTCGAACCCGCGACCCCCACCTTGGCAAGGTGGTGTTCTACCACTGAACTACTTCCGCTTGGAAGGATGATCAAAAGCAAAAAAGAGTCTTGAATCGCTTCAAGACCCCCTTACATCCGCTTGCATATGGATGAGCCATGAAGGACTCGAACCTTCGACCCTCTGATTAAAAGTCAGATGCTCTACCGACTGAGCTAATGGCTCATGACTGGGCTAGCTGGATTCGAACCAACGAATGACGGAGTCAAAGTCCGTTGCCTTACCGCTTGGCTATAGCCCACCGGAATAAATTCACACTATGTATAGTACCCGTTAATCAGAGAACTATTCCCATTTTCATGATAATGGTGGTGGGGGACGGATTCGAACCGCCGAACCCGGAGGGAGCGGATTTACAGTCCGCCGCGTTTAGCCACTTCGCTACCCCACCAAATGATGCCCAAAATAAAAAAAAGTGGTGCCGGCCAGAGGACTTGAACCCCCAACCTACTGATTACAAGTCAGTTGCTCTACCAATTGAGCTAGGCCGGCAAAGATATGGTGGAGGATGACGGGATCGAACCGCCGACCCTCTGCTTGTAAGGCAGATGCTCTCCCAGCTGAGCTAATCCTCCAA
>DATBUB010000344.1:0-3680 GCA_036516555.1 Bacillaceae bacterium | reverse complement strand
GCTCCAGAAATGTGCACTCCTTTTCCAACAAATAGAAGCGGCCGTTTTGCCTTCTGCAGCAATGCTCTCACTTCATGAATTTTCGGGGAAATGGACGGTTGGTATTCTGGCAGGGACAGTTCAAAAGGCTCAATTTCCTGTGTAAGTACATCCGCCGGAATCGACAGGTGGACGGGACCCCTGCGGCCAGTAAGCGCCTTTTCTAGTGCATGCTGAAAATAAAGGGGAAATTGGTCTCCCCTCTCTACCCTGGCACTGAAGAGCGTAACCGGTTCAAACATCTTGACGAGATCGGTTCCGAAGAAACTTGAATCCTGCCCCATGGCGCGCCCTGTTCCCTTTATGGTAGGGTGGCCCGTAATGAAAAGCACAGGCAAATGATAGGACAATGCCTGCCCCGCGGAAGTCAGCATATTGGTCCCTCCTGGACCAGATGTTCCGACCGCAACACCCAGAGTTTCATTTTGCAGGGCATAACCGCCTGCCATAAACCCTCCTCCGGATTCATGTCTGCTGAGAACGAATGAAATATTCTTTTTCTCCATTTCCAGCAAAAGGGGAACTACAGCCTTTCCCGGAATTCCAAATGCATGGGTGATGTTAAACTTCACAAGATGTTCTGCAAGTAATGCTGCAACTGTTTTCAACGATACATAGCTCCTTCAATATAGTTTTGTCCTAAGCTTTTCTCTATTTCTTCAACCGTCATGGGTTTGCTGTACAGGTACCCTTGGACCTCATCGCAGTTCATATTCTTCAGCATCTCGAGCTGCTCAACTGTCTCGACGCCTTCCGCCAGCACCTTCAGATGAAGTCCGTGAGCCATCGATATCATCGTTCCGACAATCTTTGCATCTTTATTCCCGGAGATCATGTCCCTTACAAAGCTTCGGTCGATTTTCAGACGGTGAAGATGGAAACTTTTCAAGTAATTTAAAGAACTGAAACCCGTTCCGAAATCATCGATGGCGATCTGAACCCCTATCTCTCTCAGTTCATTTAAGATGGTAGTTGACCTATCCACATCCATCGTCATAGATTCCGTTATTTCAAGCTCAAGGCAGGCTGGAGGCAGGCCGGTTTCGTCCAATACCTGTCTTACCTTTTCAACGAGTCTTTGTTTCAAGAAATCCTGAGGGGACAGATTGACAGCAATTTTTAAATGGTTATAGCCTGAATCATGCCATGCTTTCATTTGCCTGCACGCTTGCTTCAATACCCACTCGCCCAAAATGCCCATTAGTCCCATTTCTTCTGCCAAAGGAATGAATTCATCGGGTTGGATCATTCCCAAGTCAGGATGGTTCCAACGCAGCAATGCCTCCATGCCGATGATGCGGTTTTGAACAATATCAATCTGCGGCTGATAATGAAGCATCAAGTCATTATTTCGAATAGCCAGGTCAATTTCCGTTTCCAGAGTCAGTTTTTGGAGGGATTTCTGGCTCATGTCTGCATTGTATATGGCATATCCATTCTTTCCTTTATCCTTTGCTCTGTACATAGCCGTATCTGCATGGATCAGGAGGGTGTTTAAATCCTGCCCGTCATGCGGGTAAAGGGATATCCCTATACTTGTGCTCATATGGAATTCTAAATCCTGGAATTCATACGGTTCACGGATAAGCTGGATCAAATCTTCTGCAATACCGATGACTTCCTCCCGGCTTATCAGGTCACTCAGAACGATGGTAAATTCATCTCCGCCCATCCGGAATGCTTTCCCTTTATTCTGCAAGTAATTTTGGAGACGCTGCGCCACTTCAATGAGCAGGTAGTCCCCTTTGGCATGGCCCAGTGTATCATTAATGAGCTTAAACCGATCCAAATCAAGCAAAAAGACGGCAAGCAGCCTATTTTGTTCCTTGGCGGATTGCAACATTTCAGACAGATAGGAATGGAAATAGCGGCGGTTCGGCAGCCCGGTCAAATCATCATGATGAGCCTGATAATTCATTCGGAGCTGGTTCTCATATCGTTCCGTAATATTCCGGAAACTGCCGACTGTACCGATAAAACGATGGCTCTCACTATAAATTGGACGTCCTTCAAAGAGGCAGACTGTTTCTTTTGCTGCCTGCGGATTGCTGATTTTCACTTCAATATCTGAATAACTTTCCTTGGTATCGATTACTTTCCCAATCCAATCCCCGATTACATCCAGCTCTTGGGCCGGATTGTGCAGAATATCGCCTTTTTTGATTCCGGTGAGTTCTTCTGCATAATGGTTGAACTCGGTGATATTTCCGAAACGGTCAGTAATGATCATGGCTGTCTGGATCGAATCCATGAGTACTTGATTCAGCACATTCAAATCCTTATTCTGCCGTCTAAGGAGGATTTCCCTCTCGATGCTTTCAGCCAGGATGGACAGAAGCGAAAGCAGCAGCGGATTCCTGAAATCGATACCAGTCATGATGGAAATGGTCCCCAAAATTTGGTTGGATTGAAGATCGTCAAAAGGCACAGAATAACAGGCCGAATGCATTAAAAACTCATGAAAGTGCTGCCTGCCGACCACTTCAATGGGAAGATTGTAATCCAGGGCAAGGCTGATGGAGTTGGTTCCGCTATGTGCTTCTGAAAACTTCACTCCCGTACGGAAGCCAAGCTGCTGGATGACGTTTTTAATGGTGCTGTCACCCTCCATATAAATGACTACACCATCCCGGTTAGTCACCACAATAAAAAGCGGCGTTCCCTTGATCATGCTTAAAAATTCAGGAATGAAAAAGGCTACAACCTCCAGAACTTCCTGGTATTCCTGTACAATTTGCTGAAGCTCCTTCGTACCCACTTCTTCAGCATCGGGAACAATCTTTGGATCCATGCCCCATTCTTTGCACCTCTGTCTGGATTCAGCAATGGGAATGGGGGTTAGTCCATGTAGCGGCTCATTGTCTGCCATTGTCAGAACTCCTTTTTCTTTTTTCATTCATGTATGTGAATAGATTTTGTCGGATAACGTCGATGATTGTCATTTTTTTGTTAACTACTGGATTATTATAGCGAAAATAAACACTTTTGACTATATGGTGAAGGATAAATCTACTATGACCATACCATATATTTCTTGATGGGCCTGTTTTTTCCCAAATTAATATGCAACAACGTGCTGAATGGACTTTATTTTACTGGAAACAATAATGCTGAAAGGAAGGGTGACATATGGAAATGGAAATGGAAAATCAGCGTTTTGCGGAAGAGGCCTTGTTGGAATATAAAGAAGGGCTTGGTGTTTTTACTCGAAAAATGCCACAATTGGCCGAAGCCTACAATGCTTTCACAAAAGCCTGTTTTGCAGAAGGAAAACTGGATAACAAACAGAAACAATTGATTGCTCTTGCCATCAGTGTCTTTGCTCAGGATGAATATTGCATGATTTATCATGTAAAGGGCTGCCTGGATGAGGGTTGTTCAGAAGAGGAAATCATGGAGGCCATTGGTGTGTCCGCAGCATTTGGAGGCGGGGCTGCAATGAGCCAGGCCGTCACCCTTGTGCAGCAGTCCATCGAGGAACTGAAAGGCACCGCACACTAATAGGCTAAAAAAATGAGGTTATCCCAATAGCACTTTTGGGACAACCTCATTGTCATTATGCATGCTGCCCGGAATTTTTCTTGGCAGCCTTTTTATTCATTGCATATCCAGCCACCAGTACAATGGCGGTCAATGCTGCG
>DATBUB010000343.1:0-1623 GCA_036516555.1 Bacillaceae bacterium | reverse complement strand
ATAATGTCCAAATAAATTTTCTTTTGTGACCCCCGCTTTCATTCCCGCAACAAGCAAGGCACCCTCAGTCGGATCCCCGTCGAGCATCCATTCCGTGCCGGCGGACCTCAACTCTGAATGATTGCACAGCACACCGAACGCCATAAGCTGCCTGAGGGCATTTTCCTTATATGGATCGACCCTGTTTTCCCCATGGAAAAAATGTCCTTCGGCGTCGTATCCTGTCCCGCTTACGGTCCAGACGGTTCCTCCGCTCCAAACATGAGTGACCGTCATTTTGTTCTGTGTCATGGTACCCGTCTTATCCGAACAGATAACGGATGCACAGCCCAGCGTTTCAACTGCCGGCAGCTTCCGGACAATGGCATTTTTCCTGATCATCCTTTGGACACCAAGGGACAGTGCAACCGTTACAATCGCAGGAAGGCCCTCCGGAATGGCTGCCACGGCCAGCGAAACCCCAGCCAAAAACATGGTATACATATCGTGGCCATGAACAATCCCAGTGACGACCACAAGCAGGGTTAACAGCAGGGCTACAGTGATAAGGATCTTTCCCAGCTGCTCAAGACGCCGCTGAAGTGGGGTCATGATGGTCCCCGCTTCCTGTATCATACCTGCAATTTTTCCCATTGCCGTGGCCATGCCCGTAGCCGTTACGATGCCCGTTCCATTTCCGCGTGTCACCATGGTTCCCATAAATGCCATATTATGAAGGTCGCCTAGATTAGGGTTCTTTTCAATAATTTTATCAGTGTCTTTCACAGTCGGGATAGATTCTCCCGTCAATGCAGACTCTTCGATTTCCAGATTATTTGCGGTTAAAATCCTGATATCTGCACCGATCCTGTCTCCGCTTGAAAATTTAAGGATATCTCCCGGGACAGCATCCCTTGAATCAATCTTGGTCCATAGACCGTCCCGCAGGACTGTCACTTGCGGAGCCGACAAGTTTTTTAGAGCCTGGAGCGATTTTTCCGCTTTACGCTCCTGCATGAAGCCGAGAATCCCGTTTATCAGGACGATGGCCATGATGGCCACTGCATCGATATATTCGCCCAGCATCCCTGAAACAAGTGTCGCCCCCAACAATACGAGGACCATAAAGTCTTTGAACTGGCTGAAAAAAAGGAGAATGGCCGACTGTTTTTCACCTTCAGACAATTCATTCCTGCCAATTTTCTTTTTCCTGGCCTCCGCAGCCTTGCCAGTCAACCCCATGTTCAAGTCCGTATCGAGTGCCTTTGCCGCTTCTTGTGGATCCATCTCGTGAAATAACATGAATCTATCACTCTCTCTTTCTATACTGGCAATCAGTAGTTGTCCATCCTCATTGCAAGCTTATTCAGGAGATGGGCGATTCATGATATAATTTTATGAAGGAAGAAATCATATCAAGCTAAAGCAGAGGATGTTAAACATGTCATTTGACGGAATATTCACAAGGGCGATGACGGAGGAATTATCCCGCGCGCTGCTCGGTGGAAGAATCAGCAAAATTCATCAGCCCTATAAGAATGAAATCATTGCAGTGGTGCGTTCCGGAGGAATGAATCATAAATTGCTGCTCTCGGCGCATCCAAGCTATTCCAGGATCCAGCTGACTGATGAAAAATACGACAA
>DATBUB010000342.1:0-3053 GCA_036516555.1 Bacillaceae bacterium | reverse complement strand
CATAGCCCTCTGTGTAATGGATGTGGCTGTTGTCCTGGGTCATGATCGGAGGCGAAGAAACATCCAGACACTGATGAACATGCCCTGCGTCCACAGACGTATAATCCACCGAACCATGATTATGATGGGGGACAAAGTCTTGAACAAAATCGTCTTTACCTGTCTTTGCCATGTACTCACCCTCTAATTAAGTTTTTCAAAGGCTGCAGCAGCGTTCAACCTTCCATAGTGTAAGGCAAACATCTCCCTTAACAACTGCTTTACTCCCATGATATTTATTTTAAAGTGAGTATATGTGGCTATGCTCCAAAAATTAATGAATTCCCCTATAAAGCAGCAGTTGGCACTTTCTTTACTTTACCAGCTTTCCGCTGTGATAAATGAACTCCTTTAGTGAAAGCTATAGCATGTAAGTCAAAACAATAAGGAGGAGACAGCGGATGAACCATCAAATGGGTGTTCATGAAACCTTGGAATTGCATGAATTGCTTACATTTAAAAACCTGTGTTTGACCAAATCCACCACAATGAGCGCTTTAGTCCAGGATGAGCAGCTCAGAAACATTTTGGATCAGGATGCCAGCTCAGCCAGAAATCATATTCAGGAATTACAGTCCTTTGTTACGAAGGGGGTACAAGCATGAATAACTTTAATCAAAACATGGCTGGCATGGGCGGAATGACCGATCAGGTGGTCGCAACCGATTTGCTTGTTTCTGCAAAAACCGGGATTAAGAACTATGCATCCGCTTTGTCCGAAACGTATACCCCCCAATTGAGGGATGCCCTCCAAAATCAATTGAACGATGCTATTGCCCTACACCAGCAGATCACAGACTATATGGTCTCCAAAGGGTATTATCATCCTGTCAACGTCCAAGAGCAAATTCAGGTGGATATGCAGGCTGCCCAAACGGCCATGAATTTGCCGCAGCAACAGCAGCAATAACCATCGTCTCCTTATTAAAGGATTGATTAATAAAGGAGAGCTGCAGTCGAATAACTGCAGCTCTCCTTGTTTGAACAAACTTAAGACTTGGGCAATGCGCCCATGCCTTCCAGCAGTATTTTGGCGTCCGCATTCAAATAATCCCTGACATCCTCCCTCATGAGCAGTCTTGCGTTGCTTTTTAGAGATACTTTCAATCCTCGGATATCAAATTTTGATGCATATGAGTTGATCGAGGCAATGATGGACATTTCTCTTCTGTTCAGTGTCTGCAAACTGTTTGATGATAAAAAATCATACAATTCCCTTGCATTGCCCCTTAAATGGTGCTTTTTTGTCTGGATCAGCTCCATATTTTCTTCAATTAGCTTTCTGGCGGATACAAAATCAAGTTCCTCGATCCTGTAGTTAATGTTTGCTATCAATTCATTTAGCTGCATGTTTACTGACCTGCCATTTCTTCTCTTTCCTATATTATCGGAAAGAAAGGAGAAATATAAAGGTAATACGACAAATCACGACATAATTCTTCGATTATCCACAAAAAACCCTGCCTCCCAAAGAAGCAGGGTCCATTTTATTTAATTCATTTCCTGAGTTACTTTTTTCAATACTTCCAATGCAAATGATGCCTTGGGAAAACCAGCATAAGCGGCACAATGGATGGCCATTTCAATCAGCTCTTCCACAGTCCAGCCGACATGCAGAGCCGCCTTGTAATGGAACACTAGCTGAGGTTCAGCTGCACCTTGGGTGATGAGGGAAGTGAGGGTGATCATCTCCCTTTGCTTTAAATCGAATATTGGCCGGCTGTATACTTCTCCAAAACCGAATTCAATCATCATTTTCCCAAAATCCGGCGAGAACGACTGAAGATTTTCAATGACATCCTGGCTGGCATCTCCCGTCAGTTTCCGCAGCGTTTCATACCCTTTTTGTTCAGACAAGCCTGTCCTCTCCTTAGAATAGAATGTTTTAGCCCCTTTTCAGGGTGGGGGGAATTTCATCCGGATCCACCATGATTTCAACTACCGTTGGGCCCTGGTGTGCCGCAGCAAACTCAAGTGCACTTTCCACTTCCTGTTCAGTATGGCACCTGAATGCAACTGCTCCCAAAGATTCTCCGAACATAGCGATATTTGCAGGCGCTTCATATACAGTACCTACTGCCCTGCCGACATTGTACCGCATCCCTTTATCCACCATATCGAGCCTTCCATTATTCAAGACTACGAAGGTCATGGGCAATCCATGGCATACAGCTGCCGAAATTTCAGTTCCATGCATCATCATGCATCCATCGCCTGTTAGACAGGCAACCGGGTTCTCCTTTCCGGCAAATTTGGCCCCTATGGCATATCCTATTGCATGCCCCATCGTCCCAAATACATCGTCTGATATGAAGGTTCCTTCCTTTAAAATGTCAAAATGTTCAATTGCATAGAATGTGTGGCTCCCGTCATCTCCAAACACAACAGTGTCAGCCGGCAGCCAATTTCTCATTAGCCGGACAGCAGTGGCAGCAGAAAGAGGGTTCCTCTCCCCTTCGGATGCGCTGCCCCTTTCTTTAGCCTGCTGATGCCCGACAGCGTTTCCTGCAGCCACTTCGGGAGCTGCATCACCCGTAAGCAGTGCCTGCAAATTGGCTTTGGCATCCCCGATAATGGCAAGCGTTGGAGCAGGAATTGATTTACCTACAAATACAGGGTCAACATCAAATTGAATCACCTGCCGAGGAATCATGTCCTCCGTAAATCCTGCCAGCGACATATCAGACAGCTTGGTACCGATGACAACCAGCAGGTCTACTCCTGATCGGGCATAGTTGCTTGCCCTCTCGGTTCCCCCCAGACCAAACGGCCCCAAATACCCCGGAAGGTTTGTCCGTACCGCTCCCTTGCCCCCCGGAGTGGTTATTATCGGGACGTTGTATTGGAGGGAAAGCTCTTCCACTTCTTTGTATGCTCCAGAAATGTGCACTCCTTTTCCAACAAATAGAAGCGGCCGTTTTGCCTTCTGCAGCAATGCTCTCACTTCATGAATTTTCGGGGAAATGGACGGTTGGTATTCTGGCAGGGACAGTTCAAAAGGCTCAATTTCCTGT
>DATBUB010000341.1:0-7865 GCA_036516555.1 Bacillaceae bacterium | reverse complement strand
AGTCTCAAATCTGCAGGCGTCTTTTACCGGCTGCTCGGCATTTCCCATGGCAACGGAATGTCCCACTTTCTTCAGCATGGATATATCATTAAAATTGTCTCCAAAGGCCATCGTGTCTGCAAGGTCAATCCCTTTAGCCTGCGCATATTTTTCAAGGGCAATCCCTTTCTGTGCTTCCTCGTGGGTGATTTCCAGGTTATTCCTCCCAGATGAAGTGACTTCTATGCCTGCCACCTTTTTCAACCGTTGGCTGGCTTCCAGCAGCAATGGCTCATCCATGGAGAAAGCCAGGAATTTATACACTTTGCACTCTGCGCTATTAAAAATTTCCTCATAGCCGTCCACGACATGGATCAGCCTCTGCTTGAACCTTTCTTCCGCCGTATCGCGTATCTCTTCAATATTCCTTTCAGGGTTTGCCGTGTGATAGATGTCCACGATGACGTCGATCCCTTTTTCACGGCTGGTTGTATATGTACCGGCTTCCGCATATACCTCAAAGTAAATCCCCATGTCTTCGAGTACCTTCGTTACGCTGGACGAAGTTCTTCCATCCAGGCCAATTGAATGGAGGATTTCGCCGTTCCGGTCCCTCGTTTCTCCTCCGTTCACACAGATGGCCGGACAATTTATTTCCGCTTTATCCAGCACATAGCGAACTTCCCGGTACGATCTTCCCGTGGCTACTAGGAATTCTATTCCCCTTTCCTGGGCGGCGAGGATAGCCTTCCGGTTCGCCTCGCTCACCTCTTGGCGCGCATTCAGCAATGTTCCATCCATATCAGTCGCAATACATTTGATCAACGTTTTGGCTCCTTCTCTTTCTTGTTTACAAACCGTTCGATATGTGAAGTATTCTATCCAAAAACAGGGCGGTTTGCAAAGAAAGGGGCTTATGGAATAGGCCTGGTGACGGGCTGGCCATTCCCCTAATAATTCCAATACACTGTAAAAGAAGGAGTTTCCCTTCCTAATATGGAATCTTGTAATTGGTCAAAAAATTCGTATGTTAGGGGGAAAGTAGATGAAAAGATTGATAGGCTTTTCGAACAGCCTCATGCAGCGGTATTTGCCCGATCCATTTTTGTTTGTCATCCTTCTTACATTTGTCGTCTTCATATTGGGCCTTATTTTTACCGACAGCTCCGCGTATCAGATGGTACAGCATTGGGGAACGGGATTCTGGAAACTGCTTGAGTTTTCCATGCAGATGGTGCTTGTCCTCGTGACGGGATATGTTCTTGCAAGCAGCGGGGTCTTTAAGGCCCTTCTCGGCAATACGGCAAAATTGGCAAAGGGACCCGGATCGGCCATTGTCCTTGTCACCCTCATTTCCATCATCGCAAGCTGGATCAACTGGGGATTCGGCCTGGTCATTGGTGCTCTATTTGCTAAAGAGCTGGCCAAAAGGGTGAAAAATGTAGATTATCGGCTGCTTATTGCAAGCGCTTACAGCGGGTTCATTGTTTGGCATGGGGGGTTCTCAGGTTCCATTCCTCTTTCCATTGCCACTCCCAATCATCCATTTGAGGATAAAATCGGCATCATCCCTACGGGCGAAACCATTTTTGCCTCTTATAACCTGATCATATTGGCTGCGCTTGTCATCGTTCTGCCCATCCTCAATAAGATGATGATGCCGGAGAACGACAAAACGGTAACCATTGATCCCGCCTTGCTTGAAGATGATGCTTCCCTGCAGGCTGCAGCACTGGAAAAAGAGGAAATCACACCTGCCGACCGTTTGGAAAACAGCATGCTGGTATCCATGCTGGCTGGTTTGATTGGTATCGTTTTCTTGTTCCACTATTTCTACACGAATGGTTTTCAATTGAATTTAAATATTGTAAACTTCACTTTTTTGATATTTGGAATCCTATTTCACGGTACACCCCGCAAGTTTCTTGAGGCGGTTGCGAATGCCGTTAAAGGCGCAGGGGGAATTATCATCCAGTTTCCGTTTTATGCCGGAATCATGGGCATCATGACAGACTCCGGCCTTGCAGTCGTCATGTCGAACGCCTTTGTTTCCATTTCCAATGATGTCACCTTCTATATGTTCGCCTTCTGGAGCGCCGGCTTGGTGAACTTCTTTGTTCCATCCGGAGGCGGGCAGTGGGCTGTCCAGGGACCAGTCATGCTGGAAGCAGCCAAGCAATTGGGAGCCTCCGCACCGAAGACGGCCATGGCAGTCGCCTGGGGTGATGCCTGGACCAACCTGATCCAGCCGTTCTGGGCCCTCCCGGCATTGGCGATTGCCGGTTTGAAAGCCAAGGACATCATGGGCTTCTGTGTCATCGTGTTAGTGGTCAGCGGGGTGATCATCAGCCTGGGATTACTCATATTTTAGACTTTGCATCAAAAATAAGAAGCGTATTCGATATCATCATTCGAATACGCTTCTTGTTTGTTGGAGGAATAATGTCTGTACTGCTGAACGTACTGGCCAAGAACTTAAAATTAAGCAGTTTTTCCACAGAAAAAGACAAGCCCCCATTGGAGCTTGCCCTCTTTCCTATCAATACAGCAAATAGCGGTTTCTTACTTTCTTGAATTCTTTCAAATCCTCTTCCCAGCGGGATTTCATTTCTTCTACGGACATTCCCTCTTCGATGCCCTTGCGGATCCAGCCGTTCCCAATCAGGTTGTCGAAGAAAGCGGTCAATGTGACCTGATCCGGATACATATCGTGAATCGTTTTCACTAAATGAAGTCCTGTTTCGACCGGCTGGTAAGCATCACGGTCTGTAACGTGAATTTGGACTCCGTGAGACAATTTTCCGCTATGCTTGGAAAACGTCGGTGTGAACGATGCTGCTCGGAATGTTACTCCAGGCAGTTTCAGCGCATTCAGTTCCCTTGCCAGTTCCGTGCTGTTGATAAACGGAGCCCCAATCAATTCGAACGGCTTGGTTGTGCCCCGTCCTTCCGATACGTTTGTCCCTTCAATGAGAGCGGCGCCAGGGTATACAAGTGCGGTATCCAATGTCGGCATGTTTGGTGAAGGAAGGACAAACTCCAATCCTGTCTCATCAAAATAGGATTTACGCTTCCATCCTTTCATTTCGACCACCGTCAAGTCTGCACCAATTCCAAATTCGGAATTGAACAGCTTGGCCAATTCCCCAACAGTCATTCCGTGACGGAGCGGAATCGCGTATTGTCCTACGAAGGATGCGAAGGCCGGGTCAAGTACCGGCCCTTCCACTTTTGTCCCGCCAAGCGGATTCGGCCGGTCAAGAACGATAAATGGAATGCCTTTTTCCTTGGCTGCCTCCATTGCCAAAGCCATCGTGTAAATATACGTGTAGAAGCGGGTTCCGACATCCTGAATGTCAAAGACGAGCACATCTAAGTTTTCGAGCATCTCCGGTGTCGGTTTTCTGGTTTTACCATACAGGCTGTACACAGGAAGCCCTGTCACTTCATCAATATAGTATTCGACATACTGGCCTGCTTGCGCATCCCCGCGGACTCCATGCTCAGGACCATAAAGAGCCGTCAGCTCCACATCAGGGTCATTATACAGAAGGTCGACTATGCTGTTCAGGTTTTGGTCCACTCCGGTGGGGTTGGTGATCAGCCCAACACGCTTTCCTTCAATTAAATCCTTCTGTTCCTTTAAAAGGACCTCCACTCCAAGGGCAAACTTCTTATTGTGTTTGCCCCCGTCCTTTGATTTTCCATTGCCCTTGTCATGATCGGCAAAAACAGCCGACAACGAAGACAGAACCAAGATTGCTGTCAATACGGTGATGATCCACTTTTTCATCTTCTCATCTCCTCTGTCAGTAAGTTAATCCGTGGCCATATTCATACAGGATGCCGCCTGCCATATCCGGGATCGTAACCGGGAGCAGCCCTGTCGGAGCCAGCTCTCCAAAAATGATGGCAGCCGTGGCGTTGAAGCTTGCTGTCCTGAAGCTGTACTGCGCCAGGTAGGCATCCACTTCCGGATAAGCCATGATGTCGTACGGGTTGCGGATACCGACGGCAATCACCGGAGCATCCGTTTGACCAATCAATTGATTGACCATTTGCATCTGCGGATTAGAAGGCGATCTTCCCGCCACATTGGATGTGGTGGTACCGACTATGACGGCCTTGGCTCCCCTTACCTGGGCCAATTGTGTTTCCGTAAGCGGCGCGCCTGTTTTGATCAAAATAGTGTTGTCATGCTTGCTTTTCACGGCGTTATAAAGTTCCTCAATATAACTGTTGCCCACTACGACTACTTTTTCCCCTGCTGCAGGGTCCAGCGGAAGCACTTGGTTGTTTTTCAAAAGGGTGACGGACTTCTCCGCGGCTTCCCTTTCAATTTGTTTATGTTCTGCAGACCCGACAACGCGCAGTGCATTCTCGACTTTTTGTTCAATCGGCTGAGGATTTTCTTCCTTGATGATTCCTCGCTTCAGCTTCAGCGCCAATATCCGTTTGACGGAAGCTTCAATCCGCTCCTCTGAAATCTCTCCCGAACGGACAGCTTCATACAGTCCATTGGCTACACTTTCAAGCCCTACAGGCATAAGGACAATATCCGTTCCTGCGTTGACAGCTCGGATGACGGCATCAACAGGTCCAAAGTGGTCCGCTATGGCCTGCATGTTCAGGGCATCCGTCGTAATGACACCTTCGAAGCCCATCTCCTCCCTCATCAGTTCGGTCAGCACCTTATACGAAAGAGTAGCAGGAAGGTTGATCTCTGTGCCGTCCTTCTGGGAGATTACCTTTGTATCATCGATTTTCGGGAAGGTGACATGCGCTGTCATGATGGCGTCAATTCCCGCTTCCATCGCTTTCTGGAATGGATAAAGTTCGACCGCTTTCAGCCGTTCCTTGTCATATGGCACTTCCGGCAATCCCAAATGAGAATCAACCGCGGTATCACCGTGTCCAGGGAAGTGTTTCGCGGTACCTGATGTTCCAGTTTCCTGAAGTCCCATCGTGTACGCTACACCCAGCTTGGCTACGAGCTCAGGATCTTCCCCGAAAGAGCGGACCCCGATGACCGGGTTGTCCGGATTGTTATTGACGTCGAACGTAGGCGCAAAGTTCATATTGATCCCAAGAGCAGACAATTCCTCTCCAATGGCTTTCCCGACGTTATATGCCAATTCCTCGGACCGTGCCGCTCCGAGAGCCATATTGCCGGGCATGTCCGTACCGGATTGCAAACGGGTGACAATTCCGCCCTCCTGGTCAATGGTAAGAAGCAGGTCATATTTCTCGGCTGCAGCCTGGTAGTCAGCAACCAGCCTTGTCGTCTGCTCGGTAGTCACCACATTCTCCCTGAACAAAATAACTCCGCCCAGATGATATTGTTTGACCAGCTGTTCAATTTCAGGCAGCATCTCCGTCACATTTCGGCCTTTCCATGTCCTGAAATCAGGCATGAGCATTTGGCCCACCTTCTCCTCAAGGCTCATGCTCCGGATGGCATTGTCAATCAGGCTATAGCGTTCGCCCTTGCTTTTTTCAACAGAAACAGCGATCGGGGGCTTTCCTTTCCCTTGTCTTGCTCCGGGATCGGGCTTTGCATGAATGGCAATCCGGTCGGAAAAAGTTCCATCCGACACCTGGATAAAGGTGCGGCCCGGTTTGCCGGTGGCTGTTACATTTCCGTTTTGATCTACAGCAGCCACATTTTTATTGCTGGAACTCCATGTCAGCTGCCTGGAAGCCTTCATGAAGTTGCCCTCTTCATATACATGGAGGGCATTTAGCTGAATGTGCCCATCCTTTATGTTCGGTTCAGTTTCTGGCAGATTTTGCAGAATGACCAAATCCTTGACGCTGTCAGGCTCGGCAGCCCGCACCCCGATAGAGGAGCCAGCCATTTGAGCCGACATCACGAGTGCCGCGACTAAGAGCGGGACAAGAAAAAACTTACGAAAACCGGACATTTTACATTCCCCCATTTAATTAGTAATCACGCTGGATCCAGCCATTTCCTTCGGTTTCTGCCTCAATACCCTGGCCATTTACTCTTATTTCTCCTACATACCAGCCGCGTCCGTTTACGGATGCATCCGTCTTGTAGCGAAAACGAATATGTTTCGTTCCTTCAGGAAGATTGACCGATACCCGGTTCCAGCTTTCGCTGTTTCCGGTGAACGGAGCGCTCACTTCCTCCCATTCCGTCCCGTCCGCAGAAGCTTCTATCAAGCCAAAATCGGCTCCTTCTTCCAGCCGGTGCCAGGTCCCAAATGAAAGGGTATGTGCTTCAGTATCCAGTTTGACTCGCAGCTCTCTGTCAAGGCGGTCCCCGTATCCTGAAAACCATGCCTTTTCATGCTTGGGGAGCGGTGCTGGGATTGCGTCTGCTACATGCCGGGCGAACTCGCGCCTTATTCCATTTAAGGAGATGGTATTTCTCGTTGGATGGACACGGTTTGTCAGCAATATGGCGATTGTGTGGTTTTTCTTATTGATAACCATGCTTGTCCCTGTAAATCCTGTATGCCCCGCTGATGTTGGGTCCGCCAAAGCATCCATATACCAGCCTTGGTTCAGTTCCCAGCCAAGTCCATGATCATTGCCGGGAAACTCCGGGATTTGATTTTGCTCGAGCAGCTTCACCGTGGCCGGCTTTAATATTCGCTTACCGCCGTAACGGCCGTCATTTAAAAACATATGGCCGAGCTTTCCCAGATCCTCTGCCGTTGAGAATACTCCTGCATGGCCAGCGACACCATCGAGAGACCAGGCATTTTCATCATGCACTTCTCCCCAGACAATTCCCCTGCCTGTTGCAGGCTGGAATTCCGTTGCAGCCACCCTGTGCTTAAGGGAAGCTGGAGGATTATACATCGTATCCTTCATTCCCAGAGGGTCTGTTATGTTTTCTTTGATGAATTGGTCCAGCCTTTTTCCGGACAGCCTTTCTACGAGAGCTCCCAACGTAATCATGTTCAGGTCGCTGTATGTATAGGCACTCCCCGGGGCATTGGCCAGCGGATGGGCAAACACGAGCTGAAGCCGGTCGTCCCGTGATGTTCCCTGCCGATATAGCGGAATCCATGCGGCAAAGCCGGAGGTATGGGTCATGAGCTGCCTGATGGTGACGGATTCCTTGCCATTCGCTGCAAACTCCGGAATATGGTCCGCGACCGGGTCATCCAATTCAAAAAAACCTTCCTCGTACAGCTTCATGGCTGCGGTTGTGGTGAAGATTTTGCTGATGGAGGCTACATCAAATATGGTGTCTTTCTGCATTTTCACAGGGTGCTCCATCTGGTTAAACCGGTCATCCTCGTAAAGAGCGGAAAACCCGTATGCCTCGTGCTTTACAATATGTCCGCTGCGAGCTGCAAGGACAACAGCACCCGGCATTGTTTTTTCCCCAATAGCCTTTTCGATTGCCTCATCCAATTTCAGTAATGGATCCTGCACCATCCCCGCTCCTTTGACCGATCCGGGATGCAGGACTGGAGCCAGCGGCCCGGGATGATCCCAAGGCTTCAGCCCCATACCGGGCCCTTCAGCCATGGCCGGGTATGAAAGCATGGAACCTCCCGCCAATGAGCAAACGAGTACAGCGCACAGCAGCGTCTTCTTTGTACCTTTCAGCATTTTTTCCTCCCTCTCATGTTGTATGAAAACCTTTTCAACCCTTATACCAAGATTATCTAACTTTTCTATGTATTGCTATGCTACAGAAGTACCTTCCTTTCCTATATTGGCTGAATTTGTCAAACTTTCGGACTGCTTCATATGTATCATTTTTCTCTTAAATCAGGGTATATAAAAAAATGGGCAGGGAGCTTCGACGCATATAAAGGTAAATTGCTTCCATCTTATTAAAAGGGTGGATATTTTGTCAGGGATACATTAAAATAAACAAGCATTTATTTTTATACAACATG
>DATBUB010000340.1:0-9148 GCA_036516555.1 Bacillaceae bacterium | reverse complement strand
GAAAAAGTACTGATCATCACCATGTTTATCGTGGCCTTCCTGCTGTTGCTCAGTATCATTCGAAGATTCTTTTCCTGACAAAATGGGCCATTCCCCAACAAGGAATGGCCCATTTTTTATACTATGCGAACAAGTTCAGTAAATAAAAGATCAAACCTGCCAGAACCCCGGTGATCGGCAGCGTGATAAACCACGTGATGATCATCCTCTGTGCCGTATCCCATTTGACTCCCCTGACACGGTGAGCCGACCCCACACCAAGAATGGAAGAGGATATGACATGAGTCGTGCTGACGGGCAAATGGATGAAGGTTGCGCCAAAGATGATGAAGGCAGAGCTAAGGTCCGCTGCCACCCCGTTGACCGGGCGTATTTTCATGATTTTTCCGCCGACCGTTTTGATGATTTTCCATCCCCCGACGGATGTTCCAAGACCCATGGCAAGTGCACAGGAGAATTGGACCCAGAATGGGATGTCTGTTGTGCTATGATAATTATTCGCAATAAGGGCCATCGTAATGATACCCATCGCTTTTTGAGCATCGTTCGTTCCATGTGTATAGGACTGCAATGCAGCCGTTGCAATCTGAATATACCGGAACCGTTTATTCGTTTTTGCCAGATTCAAATTTTTAAATGAAACCTTAAAAATCGAATAAATGATAAATCCCAATACAAAAGCGATCATCGGCGACAAGATCAGTGCCTGAAGGATCTTAAGGAATCCCTGGTATTTAATGACAGAAAATCCCCCGGAGGCAATGGCTGCCCCTGCAATGGATCCGATCAGGGCGTGTGATGAACTGCTCGGAATCCCAAAATACCAGGTTATCAAGTTCCATGCGATGGCTGACAATAGCGCAGCCAGGATGACAAGAGATCCATTTTGCAAATTAAATGGATCTACGATATCCTTTGTGATGGTTTTGGCGACCCCGGTGAATGTCATTGCCCCTACAAAGTTCATCGTGGCGGCAAGCAATATCGCATGTCGCGGTTTTAGTGCTTTTGTTGAAACCGATGTAGCAATTGCATTGGCAGTATCGTGAAAGCCGTTGATAAAGTCAAACGCCAAGGCTGCAATGACAATGATGAGCGTGATCAAAAAAAATGAATCTATTCCCATTATTAAAGGACTCCCTTAAGCGTTTTTCATAATGATGCTTTCAAGTGTATTGGCCACTCCCTGACAGCTGTCGGCAATGTCTTCCAGGTCCTCGTAAATTTCTTTGTATTTCAAAAGGCGGATCGGATCGGTCTCAACACTGAATAGATGCTTGATGGATTGTCTCAGTACGTCATCGCACTGGGATTCATACTCTTTGATTTTAATGGCATGAGGGCGGATTTCCGGTAGCTTCTTGCTGAATACCAAGCCAATCGCAATTTCAATTTCATCCACGCAGTTTCGGATGGCATGGACAAATTTATACATGTATTCATCTGCATTGACGATGGAGTACATTTCAAAGAGAGCAGCTGTATGTTCCATTCCGTCCAGCACGTCGTCCATGATCATGGAAAGCGCAAGGATGTCTTCACGCTCAATGGGGGTGATGAAAGAATTGTTCAATTCCATAATGACCTCATGGACATAGGAATCTCCCTGTGTTTCGTATTCTTTCATCTTTGCTGCAAAAATCTTTGTATCCTCAATATTCCCCAATTTGTAATCGGCAAAGTAATTGGCACTTTCTTTCAAGTTTGCTGCAATGTTTTCAAGCAAGGTAGCAAACTTGTCCTTTTTGTTTTTAAAAACCATTACGAAGACCTCCTTTTAACGTGCAAATCTTTCAAACGTTATTATTTTATATCATTCCCCATAAAGATAAAAGTTTCAGTTCTTTTTTTGAATCAGAATATTCGCTTCTCTGATTTTGCAGCGGTAAAATGATTAAAAATGACGAAAGGACGGTTCGAAAAAACAATGGTAAACAGTCTAAAAGATACAATCATGTTGCATAACGGAGTGGAAATGCCGTCATTTGGCCTTGGCGTATATAAAATGGAAGACCCGCAAGAAGCGGAAAATGCCGTAAAACATGCGATTGAATACGGATACCGGTCCATTGATACAGCTCATATTTACCGCAACGAAGAAAGCGTTGGCCGTGCCGTCCGTGAATCCGGGGTCCCTCGTAATGAATTGTTCATCACCACAAAGGTGTGGAATGATGATCAGGGCTATGATTCTGCCTTAAAAGCGTTTGAACACAGCTTAAATGAGCTAAATACAGATTATATAGACCTTTACCTGATTCACTGGCCCGTAAAACCAAAGTATTTGGAAACATGGCGTGCTTTGGAACGATTGTATGATGAGAAAGCTGTCCGGGCGATAGGAGTCAGCAATTTTCAAATTCATCATTTAGAGGATTTGGCTGCAAACGCCAATGAGAAACCGGTGATCAACCAGGTGGAGCTTCATCCAAGGCTGACACAGGAACCGCTCAGGGAATATTGCAAGGAACACGGAATTGCTGTGGAGGCGTGGTCTCCAATTGGAAGGGGCCGCCTTCTGGACGAGCCTACTCTTAACCACATTGCAGCCAAGCACGGGAAAACGAGCGTGCAGGTTATCTTGCGCTGGCATCTGCAAATAGGAAACGTCGTTATCCCCAAATCAGTCCGTCCCGAGCGAATCCGGGAAAATGCCGATATTTTTGATTTTGAGCTGTCGCTGAGTGAAATGAATGAAATCAGTTCCCTGAATATGAACGAGAGGTTTGGTTCTCATCCTGACAAGTTTAATTTTTGAATCATTCACGACAAAGTAAGCATACTAACCCTGAATATGGATCTGAAAAAGGAGTGGTTTGATGTCAAACGTTAAATTGGCCGTCATTTATTACAGTTCAACTGGGACTAACTATCAGCTTTCCAAGTGGGCAGAAGAAGGAGCCAAGGAAGCCGGGGCAGAGGTGAAAGTGCTGAAAGTCGAAGAACTGGCACCCATGGAAGCAATCGAATCCAATCCTGCCTGGAAGAAGCATTATGATGAAGCCAAGAACGTACCAGTAGCAAAACCCGACGATATCGAATGGGCTGATGCCATCATATTCAGCATACCGACCCGTTTTGGAAATCTGCCGTCTCAATTGAAACAGTTTATCGATACATTGGGCGGTTTGTGGGCTAAAGGAAAAACGGTAAACAAAGTGGTCAGCGCAATGTCTTCTGCCGGCAATTCACATGGAGGCCAGGAGCAGACTGTGCTTGCCCTTTATACATCCATGATGCACTGGGGAGCCATCATAGCAGCTCCGGGATATACCGACCAGTCTGCCTATGCAGCCGGAGGAAATCCATATGGAACAAGTGTAACCGTGGATCAGGATGGAAATATGGTGGAGGATGTCAAGGCGGCCGTCCAGCATCAGGCGAAACGCACGGTGCAAATTGCAGAATGGGTCAAAAAAGGACAGCAATAACACGACTCGAGGGCAGATCTGTTGCAGATCTGCCCTTTTTTGAATAAAAAGCACATTGGAATTCGGAAAGGGATCACGATTCGCGCAAAAGGATTTTTTTTGTACAAAAAGGGTGGATGTACGCACATAAAAACAGTTATCCGTACTCCTGCCACAGTATTCGCTCAACATTCAAAACTGGCACTTTTACCGGGATCAATCACACCCATATTTTCAAAAAAACCTCGCAAAAACCAGCTTCTACGGATCTGCCAATCACAAATACGGCTCAAATATTTCAGGTGAGTCAAGGAAAGGGGCCGTGCATTTGATCTCAATATTGGTAAATGGATGAAGGAGTTCTAATTTTCGCGCATGCAGAGCCTGGCGGGAGAAAAACGGTTTTCCCCCATACAGCCTGTCACCTGCCAGCGGATGTCCGATGCTGCTGAAGTGGACCCTGATTTGATGGGTTCTGCCAGTATCCAGGGAGCATTCCAGCAGTGTCAGAGCGGGATTTTTCGATTTTTTTAGTACATGGTACCGTGTAATGGCATTCTGGCCAGATGGTGAGACTCTTCTTCTTGTAGGATGATGGCGATCTCGGCCGATGGGCTTGTCAATCACATCTTGTTCCCGCTGGATCCATCCTTCAGCCATGGCCCAATAGATGCGCTTGATTTTCCGCTCCAGCAGCAGGCGATCGAGAATGGCATGGGATAATGCATGTTTGGCAAACAGGACGGCGCCGGTTGTATCCTTGTCCAGCCTATGTATATGCCTTATTTTTCGTTTATCACCTTTGCTTTCCAAATAGAAGGCGACGGCATTGGAAAGGGTTCCCGTCTCATTCTTTTCATTCGGATGAACCGCCATCCCCGCGGGTTTATTGACGATGAGCATGTGATCATCCTCAAATAAAACTTCCAAAGGAAAAGGAGTGGCAGCCAAATCATTATTTACCTCATCCCTCAAGGTTATGGAAAGGATGTCACCCTCTGTCAATGGTTGGTTCCAAGACTCAAGCGTGTCGTTGACACAGACCGCCTTTTCCATCCTCATGGTATGAATAAGCTTTTTCGGTACCTGCCAAAGGGTGCGGAACAATTCCTCAATGGATTTTCCTTCCCATTCGTGCAGGACTTGAAGACGAATGAGTGTTGATCCCATCATCGCACCTCCTTTTAAATAAAATATATATTACCTGAAAAATAGTCTTTTTCCTTCCATTCCCATCATCAAAAGAAGGCATCCTATGGTATTCTAAAGCCATTGACGCTTAATGGCAGGCAGGTGTATGTGTTGAAAGTTGTTTATGCTTCGACTCCGGAACAGGAGCAAACGATCTCTGAGTTCGTATGTCATCTTTATTCAGAGATTCTGCCCAAGTATTTTGACGATCATGAAATTCAGTCATTCATCGAATTGGGCATCTTACAGCTTCCCCAAGGCGAATGGATTCATACGCTTCGTGAAGGATTCAAAATCATCACAAGCCTTCAGGTCCTGATCGATATCATCGAAAAACCTGAAATCATTGCAGTGAGGGAGGAATATGAAGAAATGTTCAAGAAAAACAAGCAAATCCTTGAATCATACGGATTTTCATTTCCCTTTAATTATCATCAGTTTTTAGATAGGAAAAGATCCGAAATCCCTCTCAGTATGTACACTAAATCCTCAAATGCATATTTGATCTAAAAAAGGGCTGCCGCAAACAGTCCTTTTTCATTTATCTGTTGGCTGCCCAGTCCGACTGTAACCAAAACAGCTTTTCGCAGAGGATTCTTCAATCCACCCTCTTCATCTATATGAAGGGCAGTCCTTCAACTCTATTTGATTATAGTATTTAGGAGTTAGATATGTAAATTTACAGCTCTGTTTAACGTGTTTTACATAAAGAGACATGGCTTGACTTAAGTGACATCGGGTATATGAATGGGTACAATAATCATAAAGAAAAAATGGGATGCCGATTTCGGTCCCATCATAAAGGAGTTTTTTGCCGATGTCTGATAAGCTGGACCTTTCCCAGTTTGAGAAGAAAATGATCATCAGGCCCATGCAGCACATGGATATCGAGGATATCTTGGCTCTGTCGGCCTTGAGCTTTCCAGGAATGGAACCGTGGACAGTGGAACAGCTGGAAAGCCACCTTGATATTTTTCCAGATGGGCAGATTGTGGCGGAGTATGACGGAAAAGTCATCGCATCCAGTTCCAGCCTGATCATCAACTTTGATGAATATGACGACTTGCATACTTGGAACGATGTGACTGATAAAGGATTCATCACTAACCATAACCCTGATGGGTATAATTTATATGGAATTGAAATTATGGTACATCCGGATTACCGCCGTATGAAAATTGGGCACAGGCTGTATGAAGCGAGAAAGGATCTTGTACGGCAATACAACTTGAAGAGCATCATCATAGGCGGACGGATCCCGAACTTCCATATACATAAAGAAGAAATGAGTCCAAGGGAATATGTGAATGCTGTGGCAAAACACCAAATCTATGATCCGGTGCTGTCATTCCAGCTGCAAAATGGATTTACCCTGATGAGGATTAATCCAAATTACTTGCCGGATGATAAGCAGTCCAGCAAATATGCCACGCTTATGGAATGGAATAATGTCGACTATGTTCCCGTCACGAAGCGTCATTTCAAGACGAGTTACCCTGTCCGCATCTGTGTTGTACAATATATGATGAGACAAATATCTTCATTTGAGGACTTTGCCAACCAGGTGGAGTATTTCACGGACGTGGCTTCGGATGCTTCCTCAGATTTCGTCGTCTATCCTGAAATTTTCACTTCACAGCTCATGTCATTTCTCAATGAGAAGTCCCCGGCTCTTGCCATCCGCAAATTGACCGAGTTTACGGAACCGTATATTGAGCTGTTCACCGACTTGGCTGTCCGGTACAATGTCAATATTATCGGCGGCTCTCACTTTGTTGAGGAAGACGGAGAGATCTTCAATATTTCATTCCTTTTCCGAAGGGATGGAACGATCGAGAAGCAATATAAAATTCACATCACACCAAATGAACGCCTTTGGTGGGGGATCAGCCGAGGAGACCGTGTGCATGTATTCGATACGGATTGCGGAAAAATCGCCATTCAAATCTGCTATGATATAGAATTCCCTGAACTTGCGCGTATCGCGGTAGATAAAGGCGCTAACATCATTTTTACCCCGTTTTGTACAGATGACAGACAAGGATATCTGCGGGTGCGCTATTGTGCGCAGGCGAGGGCGGTCGAAAATCAGGTATATACGGTTATCTCTGGAACAGTGGGGAACTTGCCGCAAACGGAGAATATGGATATTCAATATGGACAGTCTGCGATATTTGCCCCGTCCGACTTCGAGTTTGCACGGGATGGAATTGTCGGGGAGACGAATGCAAATATAGAAATGGTTCTGATCGGGGATGTAGACCTTGAGGTTCTGAGAAGACAGAGACAGAATGGCACCGTCAAGCAGCTGAAAGACAGGCGGCGTGATGTGTATGAGGTTATTTATAAACAATAAATTTTCATTTGGGGGTTGGAAAAAAATGTGGAAAGATGCATATTCAAAATGGAAGAGCTTCGAAAGCTTGGATGAGGAGATAAGGGAAGCTCTTGTGCAAATTGAAAATAATGAGAAGAGCCTGGAGGACGCGTTTTATAAAAATCTGGAGTTTGGAACGGGAGGGATGCGCGGCGAAATAGGCCCGGGCACGAACCGGATGAATGTGTATACGATTCGAAAAGCGTCCCAAGGGCTTGCTGAATATATTTGTTCCCATGGACAAGAAGCAATGAGGCGGGGTGTGGCGATTGCCTATGACTCCCGCCATAAATCTCCGGAGTTTGCCATGGAATCGGCCAGGACACTTGCTTCGAATGGAATCGTTACATATGTCTTTGATGAACTGCGCCCAACACCAGAATTGTCCTTTGCTGTGAGACATCTGAATGCATTTGCCGGAATCGTGATTACGGCAAGCCATAACCCGCCGGAATACAACGGGTACAAAGTATATGGGGAAGACGGAGCCCAGCTTCCCCCGGCAGTTGCGGACGAAGTGATCGGCCATGTCAATCAAGTGGAAAACGAATTGGCTATTGAGGTGAAGGATGAAAGTGAACTGAAGGAACAAGGGCTGATCAACATGATTGGCGGAGAAGTGGACAGGGCCTACCTCGATAAGCTCATGACGATTTTGGAGCACCCTGAAATCGGACCTCAATCCGATGTGACAGTTGTTTTCTCCCCATTGCACGGGACGGCCAGCTATCCAGTCAATGAGGCACTGAAAATGGCCGGATATGGACAGGTCTATACTGTTAAGGAACAGGAACAGCCAGATCCTGACTTTTCAACGGTAGCCTCTCCCAATCCGGAAGAACAGGCAGCGTTTGAGCTTGCCATCCGTGACGGTAAAAAGCACAATGCTGACCTGCTGATCGCAACGGATCCTGACGCCGACAGACTGGGCATTGCCGTCAAAGATGAGAATGGTGAATATACCCTGCTTACCGGGAACCAGACCGGGGCCTTGCTGTTTGATTATATTCTTTCACAAAAACAGAGCAAGGGAACCCTGCCTGATGATGGAGTGGCTTTCAAAACCATCGTGACTTCAGAATTGGGCCGAAAAATAGGGGAAGCATACGGCGTCCCCGTGGCAGATGTTCTCACAGGATTTAAATTCATCGGGGAGAAAATTGCTGAACATAAAAAAGCCGGCACAGGAACTTTTGTATTCGGCTATGAGGAGAGCTACGGTTATCTGGTCGGTGATTTCGCCCGTGATAAGGATGCTGTCCAGGCGGCCATTTTGGCAGTGGAGGCCTGCGCTTATTATAAGGCCAAAGGGCTGTCCCTCTTGGATGCACTGACTTCCATTTATGAGCGTTTCGGCTATTATCGGGAAGGGCTGAAATCCCTCACGCTGAAAGGGAAGGAAGGGGCAGACCTCATAACTGGGATCCTGGCCCGTTTCCGCGAAAACCCGCCAGCAGATATTGCGGGGCTCAAAGTGATTGCAGCCGAGGATTATAAAAAACAGGAAAGAACAGAGCTTGATTCCGGCAGAAAATCCCAGATTCATCTTCCAGCTTCGAATGTACTGAAGTATTTTCTTGAAGAGGGTTCTTGGATCTGTTTGCGCCCATCTGGAACAGAGCCCAAAATCAAGTTTTATTTTGGAACAAAGGCTTCTTCGGAAAGGGAAAGCTCAGAAAAACTTGAACAGCTGACAGGCAGTTTCATGCACTTGATCGATCGTGTGCTGAATCCGTGATCAGCGGGCTTGGTATTCATTCATTTCAAAAAAACAGGGGACAATGTTTCCCTGTTTTTCTATATATACGACTAAAGTCGCAAATGGCCCTCGACCAAATAGCGAATTAGGAATACGGAAACAGTATTGTATAATATAGATAAGAAGCTTATTTAGGGGAGTGGATGCTTGTGGATGCTGTTCCGGCAAAGCAGTCACACCTAAAGATACTGAAGGAGATAGCGGAACTTCTGAATGAAGAAACTGAAATCAGTCCGCTGCTGTCGGGTGTACTGAAAAAACTCCTGCAGGTGACCGGTGTGACAACCGGCTGGATATTCCTGATCAGCCCGGATGGCAGGCACTCACTCGCATGTGCTGAAAATGTGCCTCCTGCCCTGGCCGAATCCGGCTGTGAACCTCTGAAAGAAGGGAACTGCTGGTGTGTGGACG
>DATBUB010000339.1:0-54647 GCA_036516555.1 Bacillaceae bacterium | reverse complement strand
CATATGAAGGCGGCGCCATTTCGGTTCCAGATCGACTTCATGCTCGCCGTAAGGAACTTTTGTTGTACCGAGAACCTCCTTGGCAATATGGGCAACCATGTTTTCAGTCAATTCCATGATGTCTTCGAAGTCTGCATAAGCCTCGTACAGCTCCAGCATGGTAAATTCAGGGTTATGGCGCGTAGATACCCCTTCATTTCTGAATACGCGGCCAATTTCATATACTCTTTCAAGGCCGCCGACAATCAGGCGCTTCAAATGAAGCTCGATGGCGATTCGCAGGTAGAAAGGCATGTCCAGCGCATTATGATGCGTAATGAATGGACGGGCCGCAGCACCTCCTGCGATGGAATGAAGCATAGGTGTTTCAACTTCCAGGAAGCCCTGCTGATCAAGGTAGCGCCGCATAGACTGGATGATCAGGCTGCGGGCAATAAACGTTTCTTTGCTGTCCTGGTTTGTGATCAGATCCAGGTAACGCTGACGGTAGCGCTGCTCCACATCCTTCAGGCCGTGGAACTTCTCAGGAAGCGGGCGGAGAGACTTCGTAAGGAAAGTAAATTCTTTTGCCTTTACCGACAGCTCTCCCACTTTTGTTTTGAACACGGTACCGGTCACACCCACGATATCTCCAAGATCGGCCGAGTTGAACAAGCTGTACGCTTCATCTCCAACAGCGTCCTGGCGCACATAGATTTGAATTTGGCCAGGCAGATCCTGAATGTGCGCAAAGCCGGCTTTTCCTTTTCCGCGTTTTGTCATCAGACGGCCGGCAATCGTAACCGTAATTTCTTTTTCATCCAGCTCTTCCTTGGACAAAGCATCATATTGTTCTTTTATTTCTTGAGTTGTATGTGTCCGGCTATATTTCTTCCCGAATGGATCGATTCCCATTTCGCGCATCGAATTCATTTTATCGCGCCTGACCCGCAGCTGGTCGTTTAACTCTTCACTCATGCTATTTCACTCCGATCTCATTTTATCCTACATTTATTAATGGATATGTACCTACATATTGTACACAATTACACGCATTCAGACATCCTTCGCATCAGCTTGAAAAAAAGAAGAAAACTGCCAGCAGCTTCTGGCAGTCACTTTACAAGGCTATACTGCTTGCCTCTCCTTTACTTCGGCGCCTTCCACGATGGAATCGAGCAAGGCAACAAGCTCTGCTCTTGTATTGCACTCATTGATCGCATTTCTTGCTTTTCCGCCTCCGCGGATGCCTTTCATGTACCAGGCTGCATGCTTTCTCATTTCACGAACGGCGATATGCTCGCCTTTCAGCTCAATCAGCCTGTCGAGGTGCAGCTTGCACACATCCATCTTTTCTTTGACAGTCGGTTCTCCCGTCAATTCCCCGGTCTCCAAATACTTAACCGTTTGGTAAATCATCCATGGATTACCGAGTGCGGCGCGTCCAATCATGACACCATCTACTCCTGTTTCATCCAGCATTCTTTTGGCATCCTCAGGCGTCTTCACATCACCGTTTCCGATCAGCGGAATGTTGATGGCCTGCTTCACCTCGCGGATGATATCCCAGTTGGCGTGGCCTTCGTACATTTGAACACGGGTCCTTCCATGCATGGAAACAGCCGCTCCGCCTGCGCGTTCAACAGCTTGGGCGTTTTCAACGGCAAAGATGTGCTCTTCATCCCAGCCGATGCGCATTTTGACCGTGACGGGTTTTTCCACCGCTTCGACCACGGCAGAAACCATATCATAAATTTTGTTTGGCTCAAGCAGCCATCTTGCACCTGCTTCGCACTTGATGATTTTATTGACCGGGCAGCCCATATTAATATCGATGATATCGGCATTTGTGTTGCGATCTACAAAACGTGCAGCTTCCACGAGAGTTTCCTTTTCACCGCCAAAAATTTGGAGGGAAAGGGGTTTTTCACGTTCATCTATATAAAGCATGTTCATGGTTTTCTCGTTTTTGTGGACAATTCCCTTGTCACTGATCATTTCGGCACAAACTAGACCGGCCCCAAACTCTTTGACCGTCAGGCGGAAGGCGGAATTGCAAACGCCAGCCATCGGGGCGAGGACGACCGGATTCTTCATGGTGATATCCCCAATTTTCAACACCTGCTTCAACCTCCTCTTTTCTTACTTTCTTTCGTCTTGCGGAATTAGTTCTTCAACCGGGATGTCGAGGGACCTGGATACCTTCTCCAACACCAATTCGGAAGGCACGCGGTTTCCCCTCTCGATTTCGCCCAATATCGAAACGGACATTCCTATATCTTTCGCAAGGCCTTCTTGCGTATACCCTTTTAACTTTCGAAAAGCGCGGATGCGTCTTCCCCATTTATCTGTTTCCATAACCGAACTCCTTCTTTATCAGGTATTTCGTCCAGGACTTCAACCAACGGGGCATTTGTTGCCGGATGCTCAAGATTCCTGTCCAATTCAAGCAAAGGCACGAGGACAAAGGCTCTCTCGGCCATTCTTGGATGCGGAACCTGAAGGGCCTCCGTCTCAATATTTTCGTTATTATACAATAAAATGTCAAGGTCTATTATTCTGGGACCCCATCGAATTTCCCTTGTTCTCCCAAGTTCAGCCTCAACGGTTAAACAAACACCAAGGAGTTGCTCCGGAAGAAGGCTTGTTGAAATTTTCACGGCCATATTCAAAAAGGCATCCTGGTCCGTATAGCCGACCGGGTCAGTCTCATAAACAGAAGACAAAGCATCCACTTTGATTCCTTGCCGGCGGCCAAGCTCTTCGACTGCCCGCTTCAGGTTGACGATCCTATTGCCCATGTTGCTTCCCAGGGAAAGGTATGCAGTATTAGCCATCTGCCCGCCCCCTTGTAACCTCAACGGCAACAGAACGGTAATGTCCCGGTATGGGAGGGTCCGGTTTAATCACTTTCACCGTCACCCTTTCAATTTTTGGGAAATGACTTAGAATACCGGACGCAATGCGCTCAGAGACGGCTTCGATCAGCTGATAGGTTTCTTCCTCGACAATTTTCCGGCAGAGGGAGTAAATATCCGCGTAACTGACCGTCTTATGTAAATCATCGGTCAATCCCGCTTCCCGAAAGTCCATCTCTGCCACTACATCCACTCGGAAACGCTGTCCAAGGCGAGTTTCTTCCGGCAGCGCTCCGTGGTAGCCGTAAAATTCCATTTCATTCAAATAGATTTTATCCATGAAGAGGCCCCTTTCCAACCAAGGCGTCCATCATGGCCGCCATCCTGCTTATTTCCTTTACATCATGGACTCTCATGATATGGCAGCCTTGCTGTATGCCGTAGCATACAGTGGCACCCGTCCCCTCCATTCGCTCCTCAACCGGGAGATCAAGCACAGTCCCGATCATGCGCTTGCGCGAGGTGCCCAGCAAAACCGGATAGCCCAGCCCCACCAGCTTGTCCAGGTTTCTCATCATCTCCATGTTCTCATCAAAATCCTTAGCGAAGCCGATGCCCGGGTCGAGGATAATCTGGCCGTCACGGACTCCCGCCTTTTTGGCGATGAGGATGCTTTCATACATGTCGTTCAGGACATCCCGGACAAAATGAGTGTAGTTCCGGTCCTCCCGGTTATGCATCAAGATGATGGGAACATCATATTCGGCTGCAACATCTGCAATTTCAGGGTCTTTTTTTGCACCCCATATATCATTGATGATATGGGCGCCTGCCTGAACGGCTCTGCTCGCCGTTTCCGCCTTGTACGTATCAATCGATACCGGCAAGGAAACAGCCGCAGCTACCGCTTCAATGATAGGAGTGACACGGGCCATTTCCTCTTCAGCCGGAACCGGATCATGCCCCGGTCTAGTCGACTCCCCGCCGATGTCAATCATGTCTGCACCATCCCGGGCCATTTCCTGCGCATGCTGTACAGCAAACTCTACACTGTTGAAGCGGCCTCCATCGGAAAAAGAATCGGGTGTTGCATTCAAAATCCCCATGATCAGTGTCTTGTTCATGAAATCAAGCACATAAGGCCCGCATTTTATCTGATTATCCGCCATGCTGCCATAATCCCTCCGTTGTATAGCTCATTACCTTCAGTCTACCGCTTTCTCCCGTGAAAGAAAACAGAAAAGGCAAGCCCCATAGGACTTGCCGGTTGGCATGATTATCATCAATCTTCAAACTGGTACAGCGGCGTGCTCAGGTAGCGCTCACCGTTACTTGGAATGATCGCAAGAACTTTTTTGCCTTTTCCAAGCTCCTTCGCGACTTCAAGAGCAGCAAAGATGGCTGCTCCTGAGGAAATTCCTCCAAGAATGCCCTCTTCTTTTGCAGCTTGCCTGGCCGTTTCAAACGCCTGGTCTGTTGTAACCTTGATGACGTTATTATAAATATCGGTGTTCAGGATTTCAGGAACAAAACCTGCTCCGATTCCCTGGATTTTATGCGGACCAGGCTTTCCGCCCGACAAAACCGGAGAGTCATCCGGCTCCACCGCATAAATCTTAATATCCGGATATTTCTCTTTCAGGACTTCTCCAGCTCCTGTAATGGTGCCGCCAGTACCGATTCCGGAGATGAAGCCGTCCAGCTGGTCACCCATCTGCTCGACAATTTCCTTACCGGTTGTGAGACGGTGAACTTCAGGATTGGCACTGTTCTCGAATTGCTGAGGCATGAAATATCCATGCTCTTTCGCAAGCTCATTTGCCTTTTTAATGGCTCCATTCATCCCCTCAGGCCCAGGTGTCAGAACCAGTTCGGCCCCATATGCACGAAGAAGATTCCTGCGCTCCATGCTCATCGTTTCCGGCATGACAAGAATCGCGCGGTAGCCTTTTACGGCTGCCACCATAGCAAGGCCGATACCGGTATTCCCGCTCGTCGGCTCGATGATGGTATCTCCTTCTTTCAACTTCCCATCCTTTTCAGCCGCTTCAATCATGGCCAGTGCAATCCGGTCTTTAACACTGCTTCCCGGGTTCATGTATTCCAATTTCAAATAAACTTCCGCACTGTTTTCTCCGACCATCCGGTTTAACTTCACTACAGGGGTATTGCCGATCAGCTCGACAATATTGTTTGCTGTCCGTGCCATTTTCTCCACCTCAAATTCCGAGTATTTTTATTGGTTTAATAAAAAACTACCACGCCAACGTTTGCTGTGTCAACAGCGAACGCTTCATCCCTATATAAGTATTTTCCTTAATCCATTTTAAGAAACCTTTCAGGGCAAAATATAAAAGGAAGACCGCCAAAAAGGCAATCTTCCTATATTTTATCGTGTGGCTTCATCAAGAAGCCCTTCCAGTTCTTCTTTTGTAAAATGATACGATTCATTGCAGAAATGGCATTGGGCATCTGCCTTCCCGTCCTCATCAATCATGTCTTGAATTTCCTTTTTGCCCAGGCTGATGATCGCACGGCCGAAACGCTCTTTTGAGCAAGTGCATTTGAATTGAATCGGCATTTGGTCCAGAATTTTTACATTCTCCTCCCCGAGCAGCCTGACCAGTATCTCTTCTGGAGTAAGGCCATCCTTGATCAGGGCTGAGATAGGAGGTGAAGCCTGGAGCCTCGCTTCAATCTCATCGATCACCTCTTCATCGGTTCCCGGCAATAATTGGAGGATAAAGCCCCCCGCTGCCAAGATGGTATCGTCGGGGTTTACAAGAACGCCGACGCCGACAGAGGCCGGGGTCTGCTCCGAGACAGCAAAGTAATACGTAAAGTCTTCACCAAGCTCACCGGAGACGAGCGGTACCTGCCCGGAAAAGTGGTCGCGCAAACCTACATCCTTTACAACTGTTAGCGTTCCGCTTGTTCCGACAGCTTTTCTTACATCCAGCTTTCCTTGATCGTTTGACTCAAAATCAATTTGGGGGTTCGTGACATACCCGCGCACGGATCCTTTCGCGTCCGTATCTACCAGGATCAGGCCGATAGGTCCGTCCCCCTCTACCTTAATCGTGATTTTCTCTTCACCTTTCAGCATGGCTCCCATCATGACGCCGGCCGTCATCGTCCTGCCGAGCGCAGCGGATGCAGTCCGCCATGTGCCGTGCCGGCGCTGTGCCTCGCTGACAGTTTCCGTACTCCTCACAGCATAGGCACGAACCTGCCCGTTAAATGCCAATGCCTTCACTAGATAATCGCTCATATTCAAGCCACCTTTCATTCAGAAGCATTTCTTTTATAAATGAGCTGGAGGCCTTTCAGCGTCAAGTCCTGGTCTACGATTTCAATCATGCTGGTTTCGGTAGCGATTAAATTCGCCAGTCCTCCCGTCGCTATTACAGTCGGCTCCTCTTTACTCTTCTCTTTTATCCGTTTCACAATACCCTCTACCTGGCCTACGAAACCAAATAAAATCCCTGCCTGCATGGCAGCAACGGTATTTTTACCGATAATGTCGTCCACGTGCGTGATTTCAATCCTTGGAAGCTTGGCCGCCTTGGAGTAAAGCGCCTCCGTGGAAATGCCGATTCCCGGGGCGATCACGCCGCCCATATATTCTGCTTTTTCATTGATATAACAAAAAGTTGTAGCTGTTCCAAAGTCCACTATGATCAAAGGGCTGCCGTATTCATGGATTCCTGCTACCGCGTTGACAATCCGGTCAGCGCCGACTTCCCTTGGATTTTCATATTTAATGTTAAGGCCGGTTTTGATCCCTGGTCCTACGATAAGCGGCTTTTCCTGGAAATATTTCTTGCACATTCTCTCCAATGTAAACATGATGGGCGGTACCACAGAAGAAATGATGATCCCATTTATATGTTCAAAACGGAGGCCAACATGCTCAAATAAAGCCTTAATCAGCATCCCGTACTCGTCTTCCGTTTTACTCCTGCTAGTTTCCATCCGCCAGTGAAATTTCAGCTTTTCACCGTCATATACTCCAAGAACGATATTCGTATTTCCTACGTCTAAAACAAAGATCAATACTCTCACCACTTTTATGAAAGACTTTTTTTACTCCAAACATCATACCATAATTCCGTTTGATGTAAATGCATATGGGCCCTTCAGAAAAAAACACCGCCCTGATCGGGCGGTGTTTGTAAATTGAGTGGTTATTCTTTTCGCTCGTTATCGTTCTGGTCAGCCTGGCTGTCTGCCGGTTGGGACGGACCAAACTTTTCTGGACGGACTGAGAGATCGTCTGGACGATTTTCATCAATGGCCAGATCGTCAGTGGCGTCCTCTTTGGGCTGGATCGTGACCCTTGGTTCCGGAGAATCTTCCGGCACAATCGGATCTGCCCCGGGACGGTCAGGCAGCTTGCCCGTTTCGAACAGGCTCTTGATCTGCTCGGCATCCAGCGTTTCCACTTTAAGGAGCGTTTGGGCGATAAGCTCAAGCTTGTCACGGTTCTCGGACAAGATTGTTCTCGCGCGCTCATAGCTTTCCTTGATGATCCGTTGGATCTCAAGGTCAATTTCGTAGGCGATGGCATCCGAATAGTTTTGCTCGTTATGAAGGTCGCGGCCAAGGAATACCTGTCCGCCCTGAGCCTGGCCGAATTGAAGCGGTCCAAGCTTTTCGCTCATACCGAATTCAGTCACCATTCGGCGTGCAATGCCGGTCGCACGCTGGAAGTCATTATGGGCACCTGTAGACACTTCGCCGAACACAATTTCTTCAGCGACGCGGCCGCCGAGGAGACCCGTTATTTTATCGAGGAGCTCAGGCTTCGTCATGAAGTAACGGTCCTCTTTCGGAAGCATGACGGCATAGCCGCCAGCCTGTCCCCGAGGGACAATTGTCACTTTGTGGACCACATCGGCCTCATCCAGCACCAGCCCGATGACGGTATGGCCCCCTTCATGATAGGCAACAATATTGCGTTCTTTTTCGGAGATGACACGGCTTTTCTTTGCCGGTCCGGCAATAACCCTGTCCGTCGCTTCGTCTACATCGGTCATATCGATCTTTTTCTTGTCCTGTCTGGCCGCCACCAGGGCTGCTTCATTCAGGAGGTTCTCAAGATCTGCACCCGAGAAGCCCGGTGTCCTCATGGCAATGGCTTTCAGGTCAACGGAATCATCCAGCGGCTTGTTGCGCGCATGGACTTTCAGCACTGCTTCGCGTCCTTTTACATCCGGACGGTCCACCGTGATCTGGCGGTCAAAACGTCCCGGACGCAGGAGTGCAGGGTCAAGAATATCCGGGCGGTTCGTAGCGGCGATGATGATGATTCCTTCATTCGCCCCGAACCCGTCCATTTCAACAAGCAATTGATTCAGCGTCTGTTCACGCTCATCGTGGCCCCCGCCAAGTCCGGCGCCACGCTGGCGTCCAACAGCGTCAATCTCGTCTATAAAAATAATACATGGGGCATTCTTTTTCGCATTTTCAAACAGGTCACGCACACGGGAAGCACCGACCCCGACAAACATTTCAACAAAGTCGGAACCGCTGATGGAGAAGAACGGAACACCGGCTTCACCCGCCACAGCACGCGCAAGGAGCGTTTTACCTGTTCCCGGAGGCCCTACAAGCAGGACCCCTTTTGGTATACGGGCGCCAAGCTCGGAAAATTTCCTTGGGTCTTTGAGGAATTCAACGACCTCAACAAGCTCCTGCTTCTCTTCGTCCGCCCCGGCAACATCCTTGAAGCGGACTTTTTTCTTTTCTTCACTGTACAGCTTTGCCTTGCTTTTCCCGAAGTTCATCACCCGGCTTCCTCCGCCTTGCGCCTGGTTCAGCAGGAAAAAGAACAAGATAAAGATGATGATGAAGGGAATGATCGTGGTGAAGAAAGATACCCAGCCGCTTGTTTCCTTGGCCGGCATGACATTCACCTTGGACGGAGCGGCATCAATGCGGTCCAGCAGTGCGGGACTATTCATGACATAGGTCAGAAATTGCTTTCCTTCCTCAGCTCCTTGGAGCTTTCCTCTAATTTCGTAAACGCCTCGTTCAGGCTGCATTGTAAACTCTTCGACGTCACCATTTTCCAGATGGGTGACAAATTCATTGTACGTTAAATTTTCCGTTGTCTCATTGCTGTTGTTAAACCAGCTGACAATCCCAATGAGAACGAGAAAAATGAGTAAATAGAAGATTGTATTTCTAAAGATCCGGTTCATCCCTTACCTCCTCCCACGGTAAAAAAAACTATATTCAATAGTATCATAGAAATTTCCGCCTTTACAACTTTTCGCCTTTGGTTCCAAGGCTCCTTTATTCCTCTTCACTTTGGCTGTACACTTCCGGTTTCAAAATGCCGATGTAAGGGAGGTTCCGGTACTTTTCAGCATAGTCGAGGCCGTATCCGACAACGAATGCATCCGGGACGCTAAAACCGACGTAATCGGCCTGGATGTTCGCCTTCCTGCCGGTCGGTTTATCCAAGAGCGTTACAATTTTGATGGATTTCGCCTTGCGGTAGCGGAATAATTCCACCAGATAGCTGAGCGTTACACCGCTGTCGATGATGTCCTCCACAATGAGGATATCCCTTCCTTCAACCGGCGTATTCAAATCCTTCAGGATTTTGACTTCTCCGGAGGAAACGGTGGACCTTCCATAGCTTGACACATCCATAAAATCCATTTCCAAATATGTATCAATTCGTTTGAGGAGGTCTGACATAAACGGCATGGCACCTTTCAGTATACCGATGGCCAGCGGAAATCGGTCTTTGTATTCCTCCGTCAGCCGATCTCCAAGTTCCTGGACCTTCTCATTGATTTCTTCTTCTGTCACCAATATTTTTTCAATATCCTGTTTCATTGAACTTATGGCCCCCCAGGCGATGTTTGGTTGCTGTAACGCAAATAGTAATAATCCTGTCCTGCTGTCGGAGGAGTATCAAAGCAGGATTTTCTCAAGCCGGGAATCCAGAGGATGGTTCCTGTCCAATCCGTTACAATTGGCCAGACATCTCTTTCATGCAAAGGAATTTTAGCATCTATAAAGATATCCTTTACTTTTTTGGTCCCGTTCATTCCTTTTATGCTCATGCGGTCACCGGGCTTCCGGGTCCTGACGATGAGCGGAAGCCGTATATCCGCCTGTTTCAGGACGATTACATCCTCCCCGTCCGTCCAGGCTTGGCTCTGCCCCATGGCAAAAAACAGACTTTTTCCGTTCGGAAGTTGAACTTGTCCGCCGGGTTCCAGTTCGTGGCGGTATTCCATATCCCCTCCTGGGACGGAAAAGGTAAATATACACGAATTGTAGGAACGTACAGCCTTGAGCCCCTCGGGCAAATCCAGTTTCCCGGATGGCTTTTCACCCCTGATAAGCTTGATGATCATATCTGTATGCAGCGCGGCCAAATCAGATACCGGCCGCTGATAAAGATAGTTTAATATTAGATGAATCCCCCGCCTTTGTAAAGGCAAAGGCACTGTCTCAAAGCGAGGAATATCCAGTATGATTTCGTTTTCGCAAAAGCGGCAAAATCGGTCCATCACATTTACCGCCAAAGTATGAAGAAACTTCTCATCCTCGCTCCATTCCTCGCTGAATCGCTGAACATGTTCATGCACATTCGCATTCTCCCGCTTCAAGAACGGAAGAACCTCCAGCCTGAAGCGATTCCTCGTATAATCAGGCTTATCGTTGCTCGGGTCCATCCTCGGCTCAAGCTGATAATGCACACAATATTCCATGATTTCTTCCCTGGACACTCCGAGCATGGGACGGATCAGCATTCCACTGCCAAATGGACGTTTGATTTGGATGCCCGCCCTTGCCTTTCCGCTGCTTCCCCTCGTGAGACGCATCAGCACGGTCTCCACCTGGTCGTCGCCGTGGTGTCCAGACGCAAGCTTATTCGCCCCCAGTTCTTTCATAGCCTCTTTGAAAAAGGCATATCGGTATGTACGGGCGGTTTCCTGCATCCCTTTTTGATCCCTCTCCATCTTTTCACGGATATCAATGGAAGCAGACCTGAATATCAACCCGAGTTCTTCGCAAAAAGCCCTCACAAACCTTAGATCCTCGAGGGACTCCTCTCCCCTTAGCATATGATCAACATGAAGCGCTCCGACCGTGATGCCGAATTCACCTTTATGCTTCGCCAAAAAGTGAAGCAAGGCCAATGAATCAGGGCCGCCGGACACGGCTGCCAGGACAAAGTCCCCCTTTTCCAGCAAGGAATGTTTTTTGATGAAAGCTGCTGTTTTTATTTCAAATTCCAACATGGCAATCCTACCTTTTCCGGCTTGAAAGGCGCTAAAGCCTTTTAACCCAGTGTAACATGCTGCAGGCAAACCATATAGCGTCTTGCTGTCAAAGCAAATATCCATACATGTAGGCGGCATACAGGATGGCGGTCAAAAGGACGATAGCGCTTGTCTCAAAGAAGGATCCTGACTTCTTTCCCTGCCTCTTCCCTGTACTCCTTGAATGCACCGGCAAAGGAGCTGGCGCATGCCTCTTTGCAGACCGGCGCTTTTGTCTGCTTTCCGTTCGTGCAGGAGCATTCAGCACTGCCATCATGTCTGTTCTCATGTTACGGGCTGAAGAATACTCACCTTTTAAGGCTTTTGCGAGAACATTTCCGTAGGGAACCAGCCCGCTCTTTGCCTCGATGCAATCCGTTAACTGCCTATACCCGCTGCCGTTTTTCGCAAACCGGGCAGGATAATGCATGTTGATCATGACCATGGCTGCTGCAAACAAGTCATAGGACGGCTCCGCTTTTCTTGTTCCCATACCCCAGTAACCCCGGTCAAAAAATTCCGTGAACTCCTTAATGGCCCTCCCCTCCATTGTGGTGCCTCCTACATCAATGCATCGGATTCTGGGCGGCGGACCTGCAACAATGAGGTTTTCCGGCTTCAGATCGCCAAATATCCATCCCTTTTCGTGGAGCTTGTCCAAATCATCCAGGAGCTGGATCATCATGATTCCTGCCCATGATGGCCCTTTCACCTTTATAAAAGACAACAAATCCGGGCCCTCGATATATTCCATGACATAAAACGGGATGGTGTGCCCTTTTATGGCCCAGTCATCCACCTCAATCAAAGAAGGCCCAAGGACAGACCCCTGGACCTTTGCGAATGCCTTCAGAACATTTGCCTCTGATGTAATCGTAACGCTGTCAGGACTCATTTTAAGCGCCGCATGACCTTGCCGGCCCTTTACGAGGTAGACAGTACCGTTCGCCCCGGTTCCCAGTTCCTTTAAAAGGACATACTGCTGTCTGTGCCATTTTCCCGTAATAATGGTGCCGGGAGGAAACTTACATGGATTCTTCGATGAATGTCTCGTCATCTCCCGAAATAAGCCTCCTCAAAGAGCGCTTTTTCCCAAAGTGCCCCATTGCTTCCCGTATTGCCGGTCCTGTAGGCGTAATCCCTCCAACCGTCAGTTTTGGAAAAATGCTGGTCAGCAGCTGCAGATTGGGTGTCCAATCCAGGACTTGCTCCACATCTTTTCTTTTCCCGGGAAATACCCAAACAGAAAAGCGATTATTTCCGATGCGGGCATTCAAGCTCAGAGATAGATCCAGCAAAGCTTCTTTTACAGCCGGCAGCTTGTGCTTCATGCTGGCGCTCGTATCCACCAGTACAAGCACCTCTACATCTGCTGTTTCTCCAAGCTCGTCCACCACCTCCATGACTTCCCCGCGCTTATCGGGGGGAAGTTCCTCCAAAGATGCACTGCTCCCGAGTATTTGCCTGAGCTCCCGGTTCACCACCCCTTGAAGTGTCTGGGTCATCGCTTTCCTCGTCACCATTTGAACCGTCTGGGACAAGGTTTCAGAATAGACCACCTGGCTGATTCCGCCTCCGGATAAAGCGATGCCTTCAATTTCTTTCAATCCATTTTCATCAATGGTATCGTTCTCCACCACACCAATGACATTGACCGCTATGCCCTGCTCCTTTGCCAATGCCGCCATGGCCACGGGGTCTTCCCCCTGGTTGGAGCACCCGTCCGTAATCAGCAAGATCTGCTTTACACTGCCTTTTTTCATTGTCTTTCCCCTCCTATTCCGGCTTGCCCGTTAAGAGAGATCCCTTTGGGGCCCAGCCTTTACATTGCTATCATCCTCGCCGGAACGGTGGGTTTTTATACTATTGTACTAGGAGATCTTCTTTTTTCTTTTTCGCACCGGAATAGCCGCCCACTTAGGTGTATTGTGGCGGATTCTGGCTACGGCGATCGTCATGTCATCCGCAATGACCCCTGAACGCGTGCGGATCACCTCCTCCATTACCAGATCTGCAATCTCCTGCGGTTCGTCGGTTTCAATTTCGCGCAGTTTCCGTTTCATCCACAGCTCATAATTCTCCACATGCAAAGGCCCTTCAAAAACCCCGTCGCTCATCATAATCACGAGGTCGCCCGCACGGAGCTGCTCTGAAACGACATCCACATCAAATTCCTGCAGGATGCCCATCGGCAAATTTCCGGCTTCCACCTTCATGATTTTGTTTCCCCGCTTGATGAAGCTGGGGATTGAACCGATTTTCAAAAATTTGGCTTCTGCTGTTTGAAGGTCGATCATCGCCAGATCCAATGTCGAAAACACCTCTTCGGTCGTCCTGAGTGACAAGACCGAGTTGACGGACTTGATGGCAACTTTTTCCTCAATCCCCGATTGCAGGATTTTTTGCAGAAGGCTGAGGGTTTCATTGCTTTCGCGGTGAGCCCGTTCTCCATTGCCCATGCCGTCGCTGATGGCCACGGCAAACTTCCCCGGGCCAAGCTCTATCGTTGAAAAGCTGTCTCCCGAAAGAAAACCGCCTCCTTTTGCTGCATGCGCGACTCCCGTTTCAACCACAAACGCCTTGGCCGAACAAAGCGTGACGTGGCAGTAGCCCTCCGGCGAATCCGCACATTCTTCGTTACCTACAATGATCGTTTCATTAAAAATATCAGATAAGAGCGGGGCGATGATTTTTTCACATTCACCATAGCCTTTGCAGTTCGGTATCTGGATGTCGATATCAATGTTTCCCGGTTCAAGACTGTAGATTTCCACTTGTTCAATCTGAATGCCGTATTCCAGCAAGGAATCGAGGAGCACCTCCTCCTGCCGATGATGGCTTTGCTGCTCTCTTTGGATCTCCCTCGCAAAATCGCCCATTACCTCAGACACGCCAAGAAGCTGTTCCGCCACAAGCTTCCGGCTCTCCTGCACTTGCTTTTTGAGCTTCTGATTTGCCTGAGCCACATTCAATTCCTGATAAATGGCATCCTTCACCTTCTTTCCCCTATTGCAATGTTTGTCGAGCTGACGATTCACCTGTGCCGAAATATTCCCGGTCGTTTCGTCCATGTCATGCATAACAGTTCGCATCAGTTCATATGTTTTATCAAATTGGTCTCCCCAGCATTGGTTTTTCCGATAACAGGCCTGGCATGTCTTTTCTGTTACATGGCTGAGGAAAAGGTCAAATTCCTGTTCCTCATCATCCGGTTCATTCCACTTTTCAGTTTGGGAGAAGCTGTTGGACAAAGCCTGGAAGACAGAAGAAAATTGTTCAACCCGCCGAACGGTGATATCCCGGATTTTTCTGGCATATTGCTGCTGGTCCTGGGTATGCTGCGGAGTTCCCGGTATGTGGCGGGCCAATTTATCGGTCAGGCTCTGGGGCGTAAGGAATAAAAGCAGGATGGCTGCACATGATTCATAGACCGTTACGGCAAGTGAGGCGTTCGCTTCCCCGTACATGCCGATGAGCAGTGTGGCAACCAGCAGCCCAATGGCCGTTCCCGCCCTTTTACCTTCCTTCAGGAGGCCTCCGAGCAATCCTGAGAAGGCAAGAAGGCTCATTTGATAGAAGCTGGATATATTGGCCAGGCTGAAAATAAGTCCTGTTACCACCCCAACGGTCGAACCTACTGCAGCACCCGCCGTGAATGCGAAGAGGAGGACAAGATACCTGGAGAGGATATGTTCAATGGAAAGATTATAGACCGACCATCCTATGGTGCCTGTCATCACGGAGGCCAGCATGATGATCAGGCTGATCACCTCTTCCGTCTTGAGGGTTCTTCGGCGTTTATGATAAGCAAGAAACGGGATGCTCTGCAAAAATATAAATGTTAAGACAAGGGCAAGCCCCGCCTCAACGCCTGCCATCAGTCCGTCATATTGGCTGATGTTCTGCCCGTTCTGAATATATGTAAAACCGATTTTTGAGAGCAGCAAGACGGTGAATACATAGATGGGCAGCACTTTTGCAGGGTTTTTATGCAAGGAGGACAGGATGCGAAAAGCGATGAGAAACACCGTACAGGATACAAAGGTCAATGCCGTATTGCCTAACGACAGCGTGAGCGACCCTCCAAGGAGGCTGATCAAGACAAGCGGAGCCTTGTCCCTCCTTGACATGTAGACAGCTGCAAAAAACGGCAGGGCAAACGGCGTCAGATGAGACAGGATCAGGGCTCGTCCAAGCAGGAAGGCAACAAAAAACAAGGCAACTCCCTTTTGCAAAAACAAATACTCAAGCTTTTGCTGCAGCTTCCATATCCCGCTGGCAAGCTCCAATTTGGTCTCCTGCAAATCCACATTTCCAGCCGGCTCTAATAATGCACGCTCTCCTCTTTCCATTTTTCTTCCACTCCCTCAAGAAATTAATTGTCCCCATTATATGATGGGGTTCTCTCATTTTTTGTCAGTTTAATGGAGTGAGCCTGATAAAACGTTCGACGGATTCGGGCAAATATAAGCCAGACCTCGACGGACTGGACAGATTGTAGACAAAAACTTTTTTCCGGAAGCGGATGGCGTTCCCATGCCTGCTGTTGAGCGGAATTTGACATGTTTACCGGGGTATTCAATTTATAAAAGGGTAAGGTTTTATTTTCTCTCGCACTGTCCGAAAACCGCTCTGCATAAAGAATGCCCGTGTTTTTGCCACTGAAAATTCTCATTTGGAAACCGCTTCTTTACAATCCGTTGCATCTTGTCGTGTAAACCGATAATTCTGACATTTTTGTAGCAAAGTATTTTGCATAAAGTGGTTTACAAAGAATTTGGATTTCTGGCACCTTTTTTGGAATATTTTTAAAATTTCCTTTGTTTTGGTTTATACTATTGATAAGGAGGCGGTGAATGTGTTTTCATTTTGGAAAAAATTTATGGCGGAGCGGAGACAAAAAAGAAGACTAAAGGATGAGCTGCGGTTTATAAAAGCAGCCAGCAGGCAGCAACAGGACTTGGAGGATCACAATCGGCGCATGGTTGATACAGCTCGGCTGCATAATGATATAAGCCTGCACCAATCCTCACACCATTCTCATTCATAATGGGAGCAGGCGTGCTTTTTAGGCAGAGAATTGCATGAAGGAATGAACGTATTTTAATGTTTAATATTGAAGTAGCCTTTTAAATATCAACAAGGCATTCTTTTTAAAACCAACGGGCGACGAAGTGCATCTAGAGGCATCCGGCTTGTATTTCCGTGACTTTCTGTTGTAATTCCGTAACTTTCATAGTTATTCCCGTGACTCCCCGTCGTAATTCCGTAACTTTTTCATTAATTCCGTAACTTGAAGATTATTCTCGTAACTGGTTTGTTATGTGCTTTTAAGCAGAGAAACGAAAAAACCGCTATGCACGGTTACGGCATAACGGTTTTTTATTCTTCTTAGATGACCCCTACGGGATTCGAACCCGTGTTACCGCCGTGAAAGGGCGGTGTCTTAACCGCTTGACCAAGGGGCCTCGGCATTATCAAGGTGATGCCCAGCGCTTGTCGCGTCCGGGCAGTCGCCTTCGCATTTCCTTGTCCAGCTTCAGACGCCAGCCCCTCGAGGTCATAAGCCGTATCACTACAGAGGTCAGGACCTCTTGCGTAATCCGTCTTATGCTTGTCGGGGCTAAGCAGGCGCCTTCAGCTTTTCTCTGTCCAGCTACGGCTCCTGGACGCTCGAGGTCGCTTCGCGCCTTCTGTCAAAGCCTCTCGGCTTTTCCGACAGGCACTCCAGCGCTTGTCGCGTCCGGGCAGTCGCCTTCGTATTTCCTCAATAGCGGCGGAGGGGATCTAACCCACGACCTCACGGGTATGAACCGTACGCTCTAGCCAGCTGAGCTACGCCGCCAAATAAAAAGCACAATGTCTATATTACATAAAGCTTAAAATCTTGTCAATGTCCTTTTTTATCTTTTTCGCCAGGGTGATTGATATTCCCAAAACCCATCAGAAACCCTTCCAGTTATTAGTAAACTGTATTTCTTGCCTTCTTCTCTAAAACTTTTTCAGCAAGCCTTCGTATTTAACCATAAGAACCATAGCTTTATGGAGGTGTTACCATGATCATAATTATTTTTATGTTTTTATTTGCTGTTTTTGGTGTTTTTTTATTAAATGGAAAAGGAACCTTTCTCATTGCGGGATTTAATACGTTGCCAAAAGAAGAAAAAGCAAAATACGATAAAATGGCATTAAGCCGATACTATGGAAAAACATTTCTGGCTCTATCCGCAAGCATGGTATTTTGGTTATTAAGCGACGTATTACAAAACAATGTACTATACATTATCGGTACTATTGTTTTTGTAAGTATTGTTATCTTAAGCTTAGTATTTTCTTCATTTGGACAGCGGTTTAAAAAGACATAAAAAAAAGCGGCAAATCGTCATCTGGACAGATTTGCCGCAAACTCGCTCTATACATAAACAGACAGCAAGTTAACCTCTTCTCGCTCCACGTCCACCGCGCTTCGATTCCGTGTTGCGTTTAAGCGATGATAAACGGTCTTCACTTTCTTTGAGGAAACGGTTCATTTTTTGCTCAAAGCTTTCTTTTGTACGAAAATCATTCGCTCTGTTATGGCGAGGACGCTGGTTCGAATGCGATTGTGCCGGAGGCTGGTCTTTAGCTTTACGGATTGACAGTCCAATCTTCCCGTCCTTCTCAACATTCAGAACTTTAACCAGCACCTGGTCGCCGACTTTTAAATGCTCGTTGATGTCTTTTACATAATTATCGGCTACTTCACTGATGTGAACAAGTCCCGTTGAGCCTTCGGGCAACTCCACAAACGCTCCAAAATGAGTGATGCCTGTTACTTTCCCTTGTAACTTGCTGCCTACTTCGATCGACATAAAAAAATTTATCCTCCTTAAAGTATAAAAAATAAACCTTATTCTATATTATATCGGACTTAAAAAAAAAGTGTCAATGAGACACCTATTCATCCTCATCTTTCTTTTTGGGCTCCGGTATATTAAAGATGACTTCACCCTTATCCGAGAGAAAGTACTCGCTTCTGGCCAGTTTTGCTATGTATTCATCGTCATTGAGCTTCACGATTTCATTTTCCAGCATGGACTGTTTCTTTTCCAGTGTGGCCAGCTTTTGCTCCAGTTTTGCTCGTTCCTGTTTCTTCGCTTCCAATACAGCATTCCTGGATACCAATGTGGAAATCAGCAGATAGGACACGGCCACCGTCAGGATCAGAAAAACCGATAAGCGTCGGTACAGCAGCTTGCGCCTTCTGGCTGCCTTCCTCATTGCCATTTCCTGCTGTTTCATATAATTGGTCTCCAATGAAGCAATGGACATACGTTGCTGCTTATCTCCCACCCTGAGGCCTCCTTATCTTTTTCTGTTAAATAGGCTCCTGATCGCATGATACCCTTTTATGCTTATATTCTTTCCAGCCTTTAAAACTCCTGCCAAGTGGCTCCATAATTGTCCGACACTCTTTTTGACGGGTTTCGGCACGAGGTACCAGAGGAGCTTGGCCAAAATCAAAAAAGGTTTAATCATGATCTTTAACACCCATAATAACACTTTTCCAGTAATAGTTACAAGACCCAAAAGTGCCTTGCCGATAAACAGGACCGTTGAAACCAGCAGCAAAATCAAACCCTTGATTGGAGTATAGACCAAAATTTGAAAAAGCCTGCGGATAAACCTCGCGCTCGCTGTCACAAAACGGATGCCCCACTCCAGCATTTTCATATAGCTTGTCTTAAACAAAGCCTGATAGGCGGCAAATCCGCACAAGAGGGCAAGAACCAGATAAAAGCGAAGCTCTCCATAATTTACCTGGAATAGAATATAGAACATAATGAGACCATGCAGTATCCAGAAGAGGATGTCATTGATGAATACGATCCAGACCTTCCGGCTTTTGCGCTTTAAAAACCGCTGGTACGTGTCGAGCGCGGCGCCAAAAAAGCTTCCCATTCCAATCATGGCAAGCAAAGTATAAAATTGCACCGGCAAGCTCATCGGAACAGCTTGCCAAAGAACCCTTTAGCTTTCTCCCCATGGTGATCGTCCAGATAAACAAGATCAAACACCTTTCCTTTGATGGAAACGACTCCTTTATCGACATCCAGATTCTTCATTTGCAGGTTTTGTCCTCTGACAGACAAAAAACCCATGACGGTTTCAAGAAGAAATTCTTCGTTGTCGAAGCTTTCCACCTGCTTAACTCCCGTAATATCCAGCAGCCGCCGGCCCCTCATTACGATATCATGGTCCGGCATCGTCCCTTTTCCCGCCGGGTTCTGTTCGTAGTATTGATTCATCATCATCCCTCTTTTTCGCACCGATTTTTTACATACTTATGTAGGGAGATGGACAAATAGAACAGGAAGCCCTGCTCCGTTCAGCCGACTTAGAAAGCGGAACAAGACTTAAATATTATCCATAACACCAGGATCAATCCCAGTGATAGAAGATTTACCAGACAGCCGCTGCCCGGGGCACCGGTAAAGGCTCTGGCAAGAGCATTATTCAGAGTGCCTCCCGGGTTGTTTAGTTCTTCTTTGGCTTTTAATCTTTCTCTGTCTTCTGACATATCGCCACTCTCCCTTTCTTCAACATAAAAAAGTACATCACAACTTTTCTGTGATGTACTTTTTACATATTATGCACAGCGAAGGAGCCATTTGTATTCCTTCTTACTCTTCTTCCGCAATCCGCTCTTCTTTCAAAACGGAAAACATATTGGCGGCATCCTCTTTTTTTGTGGACTCCTGAAGCTCTTCCACCTTGACCGTCACCAGCTTTTGTCCGAATCGGATTTCGAGTTCATCGCCCACTTTGACATTTGAGCTGGCTTTCGCCTGCTGACCGTTAATGGAAATGCGGCCTTTGTCGGCCACTTCTTTGGCAAGGGTCCTCCTCTTGATCAGCCGGGATACCTTTAAAAATTTATCCAAACGCATGGTTGCCATGTCCTATCACCTCTCTCTTAAAGCCCCTGTTTCTTTGCCTCGTTCCAAAATGCGTCCAAGCTCTCCAGCGCAAAGTCCTCAAACGGCTTTCCGCTTTCACGCACCTTGGATTCGACATAGGAAAATCTTCGGAAGAACTTCTCATTAGCTGCCTGGAGGGCTTCTTCGGGATGAATCCCCGACAGCCTAGCTGCATTGACAACTGCAAAAAGGACATCACCCATCTCATCGAATTGCTCCCGTTTGTTTCCTTTCGTCATCTCTTCCTCAAATTCCTGCATTTCTTCCTTTACTTTTTCCCAGGCTTCTTCCGCCCGATCCCAATCAAACCCGTGCTTGGCCGCCATTTTTTGATATTCATATGCTCGGAGCAAGGCCGGAATGCCTTTAGCTGTTTGGGTCAGAATGGACTTCTCCTGCTGCTCAGCCCCTTTTTCTTCCGCCTTGATTTTCTCCCAGTTCGCAACAACCGTCTCTGAATCTTCAGCGAGCACATCGCCAAATACATGAGGGTGGCGGCGGACCATTTTCTCCGAAATGCTTTCTATCACATCTTCTATGGAGAACATCCCCTCGTCCTCGCCGATTTGGGCATGGAGAAGCACTTGAAGGAGAACATCCCCCAATTCCTCGATCATGTTATCAATATCATCCCGGTCGATGGCATCCAGCAGTTCATAGGCCTCCTCAATCAAATATTTTTTCAAGGAAGCATGCGTCTGCTTTTTATCCCACGGACACCCGTTAGGGCCCCTCAATTCCGCAATAATAGCGCGTAAAGCTGAAAACTCTTTGTAAGTGAGCTCTCGTGACTGTATCGGAGGGACATACAAACTGGTGAGGTTGTCCAATTCAATTTCACGATCCAATTCAAAAAGAGGCAGTGTTTTTATTTTTTCGCCGCTGCTGCCCGCAGCGGTCACAATCGTCACCATGTAATCATCCGGATACTTTTCCATCAGAGTCAGCTTGACGTCGGAGGCAACGAAGGCATCATACACCTGTGCGATGATCAAATGCTGGTTCATCCTGATATCCTCCTTGCGGAGAGATGTTCCATCCAGCAGCTGAAAACCGTCAACCGGGTCCGCTTTAACGGCGGCAAACAGGCTGTCCAGAAAGCTGTGCCCGCCGCCGATATGCACCGCAACGCCATTTTCAGGCCCTTTTTCCAGCAAAAGCTGAACCGTCTTCTCCGCCACCATCGGATGGCCAGGCACTGCATAGACCACCATGTTTTCCGTCGCCTTCTTAAGGAGCGTCTCTGCTATCTCCTCATACACCGCCTCAAAGCGGTCATGTTTCTCATAAACGGCATCAAACGTCTGAAACTGAATCTCCTCTGCAAGCTGCCGGGCAGCCGGGTGCTCCCCGGTCCTTAAGTATAGCTGGTCTGCTTGTTTCAATTGCTTGTAAACACCGAGCGGAAGCTGGTCCAACTCTCCTGCCCCCAGCCCGATAATGGTAATCTGCTTCATGGCCGCGGCCTCCCTTTATGTTTGTGAAAAAAGCGATAAACCCTTTTGCCATACGGCAATACTCCTGATTCTTCTTCCGTAAACACGCGGCCCTTGAATATAACCGACAAATACACGGCCCCTCCTGCCGCCACTCCCAAAAGAGCCGCTGCAGTACTCCACAGTCTGCCTGTCAAACCGGCGCTCTGGAGGACAAGCAGCCACAGCTGCAAAACGGCTGTCATGGCCGCTGCCGCCATAGCGATTGGAAGGAGCATATTCTTTATTGCTTTCCCCATACCCAGATGCGCATTCAATTTTTTCATTACAAAGAAACTTGCAGCCAGAAGGCCAAGCAGAGTGGATACAGCCGCTCCCATCGTCCCCCATTCAGGAATGAGCAGCCAATTGCCGGCGGCCTTGATGCCAAGGCCCAAAAGCATGTAGCGGGCCGGTGCATATACATGTCCCATCCCCTGCAGCACGCCGGCTGCTGTAATGAGGATGGAACTGAAAAAGATGGACAGCCCCAAGACCCCTAACACCAGCGACCCGTCCGCAGTCTTGAACAGCATGATATTCACAGGCTTGATGATATTGAAAAGTCCAGCAGACGCCCCTGCACCAATCACCACACTCCATTTTAAGGCCGAAAGCACCTTGCCCTTTAGAACATCTTGATTGCACTGTTTCCAGGAGGATGCGACCATGGGGACAAGCGCGAGCGATAAAGCGTTGGCCGTTACGGTACCCAACTGGATGAGCGGCTGGCCCCGGTCAAAAACGCCTTTGAGAGCTTTTGCCTGAAGCGGATCGATTCCGCTTATGACCATACGGGAATATAAAAACAGCGAGTCCGCAAATTGAAACAGAATGAGCAGGAGGCTGCTCAGACAGATAGCAGTCCCCTGTAAAAGGACAATTCGGCCTGTTTTCTTTATTTCAGAAAAAGATACATCCGCCAATTTCACCGGCCATAATGATCGATGTTTTAACGCAAACGCAGCCAGAACTGCGGCTCCGGCCGCCCCTCCTGCCAGCGAGCCCGCCAAGGCTCCCTGGCCTGCAGCATATAAGGAATATCCATGTCTCACCAGGTAGGATGATAGAAACAAGATGACACCGACCCTGACCGCTTGTTCAGCCATTTGGCTGGCGGCTGGCGGGAGCATTTTTCCGCTTCCTTGATACAGTCCGCGCCAAAGCGACAAGAATGGGAGCAACAAAAAAACATAAGAAACGATTCTGATCAATGGGGCCAGCAGCGGATCGCCCATCCATCCAGCCAGAAGCCCGGCACCAAAGAAGGTCAGGGCAAACAAGCTGGTGCCCGCCAGCGCTATGGCGAGAAACGCCGCCTGGACCCTCTGTTTCAGATATGCTTTCCCGTCATTTTCAGCCGCTATACGGGAAACGATGACAGGAAAACCGGAGGTAGCCAGTACAGCCGCAAGCCCATAAATCGGATATACTTGCTGGTATATGTAAAAGCCGACGTCCCCCACGATATTTTGAAAAGGCACACGATAAACCGCGCTTAATATTTTTACGAAAAAAGCAGCTGCAGCCAATACAAAGGCCCCTTTAAGAAACTGCTTTGAATCTTCATTAGGCAAGCTCTCCCTCGCCTTTCTCTACATTATTCTGCATAGCAGTCTGTATTATAACATAAAACAGGCCTGGCTTAACGCCAGGCCCACAGTGTTGCATCAGTTTATTGAATTACGATTCCATCTGTCTCGCGAGGAAGCTGGCTGCGGTTTCAGCCGATTTTTGTTCGACCTCGCCGATGGTTCGGTCTTTTGAGAAAATTACTACAGCTCCAATCGGATCGCCGTTTGCAATGATGGGCGCGATGGCATAGGAGGCAAGGTCCTCCTCATGGCCGTCAACCAAAGATACGCTTCCCGCGTTTGTTTCAAGCCTGGATGAGCGGTCGTCCATTGACTTCTCAATCATGTCCCCATTGCTTTTGTTGAGGTACTCCTTCTTCGAACCGCCCGCCACAGCGATAATGCTATCCCTGTCACAAATCAAAACGGAGCTGCCCAGGCTGTCATACAATGCCTCACAATACTCTTTTGCAAAGTCTCCCAACTCATTGATGGGTGAGTATTTTTTCAAAATGACCTCTCCGTCGCGGTCTACAAAAATCTCTAAAGGATCTCCTTCACGGATTCTCAGTGTTCTTCTGATTTCTTTCGGAATGACCACTCTGCCCAAATCATCAATACGACGAACTATTCCTGTTGCTTTCATCCTAAGTTGCCTCTCTTTCATCAGATGATTTCCCGGAAGCTGGCCGGCGGATTGGCAGGCCGGAAGTATGTTGCGAAGATGCTTTGCTTCCGTTTTTTCAATTCTTTGTCATGAGTTGTTGAAATTAGTATCTTTCATCCAGCCGGTTCTATTCATCGTTCCTGATTTTTTTGGCTGCTTTTTCAACTTCATGAGAGAAAAACATCTGACAAATAAAGGTCAGCCGACATTATTTTTTTGCGCTCTCCATATTTTTAATGATGTCTGCCGCAATGGCCAGCCAATCATCTGTTTGCATCCTTGAAGTTTGGATCGAAATTTTAAGCCTGTTTCCTTCCATCCCTAGTCCGACCGCCCTGCCATGTTTGCTGCAGATTGCAAACACTTTGGCACCATCTATTTCCTTCGTCCCCTCTTCGGACGCGTAAATGGCCACATCGGTTTTAGTCTGCTTGATGGATTCCAACTTTGCGTGTCTCGCATAAACCTTCATTTCCGCCACCGCAAACAGGTAGCCCACCTCGTGCGGATAGTCGCCGAACCGGTCGATCATCTCTTCTCTCAGCTCTTCCAAATCTTCCAATGTGGCGACATTTCGGAAGCGTTTGTACATTTCAATCTTTTGCTGGCTATCCCCGATATAGGCATCAGGTATATAAGCATCCAGCTCAATTTCCACTTCAAAAGATGGGACCTCCTGGGCCGGGATATCTCCCTTCCTCTCATCAATCGCTTCCTTAAGCATTTGTGAATACAAATCAAATCCGACAGAATCGATGAACCCGTGCTGCTGGGCACCGAGAAGGTTCCCTGCTCCACGGATGGACAGGTCTCGCATGGCGATTTTAAAGCCTGATCCAAGCTCTGTAAATTCCTTGATGGCCTGCAGCCTTTTCTCAGCCACCTCGGTCAAAACTTTGTCTTTTCGATACGTAAAGTAGGCGTAGGCAATCCGGTTGGACCTCCCCACTCGTCCCCTCAATTGATATAGCTGAGACAGCCCCATCTTGTCCGCATCAAATACGATAAGGGTGTTCACATTCGGGATATCAACACCTGTTTCGATGATGGTGGTGGTGACCAGGACGTCAAACTCCCCGTCTAAAAATCCAAGGATGACGGCTTCCAGCTCCGCCTCCGTCATTTGTCCATGAGCGTAGGCTACACGTGCATCCGGGACAAGCATCGAAATTTCCTCCGCTTTTCGCTCGATGTCTTCCACCCTGTTATAGAGAAAATAAATCTGTCCATCCCTGGCCAATTCACGTTCGATGGCTTCTTTAATGAGGGAACCGTTGTATTCCATGACATACGTTTGGACCGGAAATCGGTTTTCCGGCGGTGTCTCAATGACAGACAGGTCCCGTACCCCGAGCATCGACATATGAAGCGTTCGGGGAATCGGAGTCGCTGTGAGGGTCAGGACGTCCACGTTCGTCTTCAGCTGCTTGATTTTTTCTTTATGGGTAACGCCAAAACGCTGCTCTTCATCAATGATCAACAGACCAAGATCGGCAAACTGGATATCCTTGGACAGCAGCCTGTGTGTTCCTATGACGATATCCACCGTCCCGTTTTTTAATCCTTTTTTCGTTTCTGATTGTTGTTTTTTAGAACGGAACCGGCTTAGCAGGCCAATATTGATCGGATAATCCTGGAACCGTTCCTTCACTGTTTCAAAGTGCTGCTGCGCCAAGATGGTCGTCGGTACCAGGAAGGCAACCTGCTTCCCATCCATGATAGCTTTAAAGGCGGCACGGATCGCCACTTCTGTTTTACCGTAGCCAACATCGCCGCAGAGCAGCCGGTCCATGGGGCGCTCCCGCTCCATATCCCTTTTGATCTCGAGGATGGACCTCAGCTGATCCTCCGTTTCCTGGTAAGGAAAAGAGGCTTCGAATTCCCTCTGCAGATCGCTGTCCGGGGTAAAGGCATAGCCTTTTGCCGCTTCCCGTTCTGCATAAAGCTTGATGAGGTCATCTGCTATATCCTTGACGGAGGACTCTACTTTTTTCTTGACCCGTTTCCAGTCGCTTCCGCCGAGCTTGTATACCTTCGGTTCCTTTCCTTCAGATCCAACGTATTTCTGGACAAGTTCAATCTGCTCGACCGGCACATACAGCTTGTCGCTCGCCTGATACTTGATATGCAGGTAATCCTTGTGGACACCATTGATCACGAGCGTCTCAATCCCCAAGTATTTGCCGATTCCGTGGTTTACATGGACCACATAATCACCGGGATTCAATTCAGAATAGGATTTGATCCTTTCGGCATTGGAAAGCTTTTGCCGGCGTTTGGATTTTCGTGTCTTTTTATTAAATACTTCCTCTTCTGTAATGACAGCCAGCTTGGAAGCGGGCACTTCAAAACCGCCGTTCAACGCTCCTTGGATGATATGGATTCCCGGAGCCAAGGGACTTGCAGCCGTGCCTGGCGCAGCTTCAATCCCGTAGTCTTCGAGAACGGATTGAAGCTTTTTGACGCGCTGCTCGTTCGGCGCCAGAAAGACCACCGAGTAGCGGTTTCTCTTCCAGCGTTCCGTTTCAGCTTTCAGCAGATGCATCTGGCCATGGAAATTTTGCATAAGCTTGCATGTGATGTTTGCGATATTCTGCGGGCTTGTATTCGGAATATGCCGCAGGAAAAGGGACAGAAACAACCGCGGCAAACGGCTTTCTGATAACAGCCCCTGCAGCTGATGGGAAATGTCGATTCCATGAATGATTTCGCCCTGTTCAAGGAGGGAAGTCACCCATTCCGCTTCCTCCTTTTCAAGCCGGTCATTCATTTCCTGCACCCGGCTCATCTCATCGAAAACAAGCAAGGTGATCGTAGAAACATAGTCTAGCAAACTTCCTGCCCTGTCATAGGCGTAGGAGAGATATTTGAAAAATTGCTCCGGCTTTTGCCCGTTCTTCAGCTGTTCAAGATCTGCTCCTGTATTTTGGGCAAGCCTTTCTCTTGAAGTTTCACTTTTTAATTTCTTCAAGGACTGCCCAAGACCATGTTCCAGCTTCTGAGCCGCCAGTTCAAGCTGCTGTCTGTCCACAGGGGACTCTGTTGCCGGACCAATGAAGATGGACTCCAGCTTGTCGATGGAGCGCTGATCCTCAGTGGAAAATGTCCGGATGGAATCAACCTCTATATCAAACAATTCAATCCGGATGGGATTTGTCTCCGTCAAAGGATAAAGATCGATGATGCCGCCCCTGACACTGAATTCTCCGGGTGTTCCGACCATGTCAGCCCTGCTGTATCCCATATCGACCAGCTTTTGAATAGTCCCATCCAGGTCAATTTCTTCCCCTATCCGGAAGTGAAGCTGGTAACGCAGCCATTCGGCCGGCGGAGGCAGCAGCTTTCTCAAGCCGGCCATCGGCACGACAAAAACGCCCGGCTTTCCGGACGACATATAGTTAAGCGTCTCAATCCTCTGAGCCCTGAGTTCCGGGCTTGCAATCCCCAGCTCTGATGCTATCAGTTCATTGGCCGGGTAAAGGTACAGTTTATCCTCGTCCACAAATTGCCCCAAATCTTCATAGAGCTTTTGGGCTTGGAGGAGATTGTGGGTAACGACCAAAATAGATTTCTGGTTTTTTTCGGCAGCCGCTGCAATAAAGACCGACCTCGCCGATCCGGATAATCCGGCAACAAGCTGTTCCCTCAGATTCTCCTCAACACCTGATAGGATGGACTGAATTTCATTTTGCTCTACCATCAATTTCAGTAATTCTTGCATGATTTCTCCTCATTTCAAGAAATGGAAAAATGCTTTGGATGGCAGATCCAAAGCTGTTCAGTGAATGAAATAGTCATATTGATGCAAATCGGGATTTTGCAGAAGCGCTTCATGGCAATCCTCGCAAATCGATTTTATATGAATATCGCCTTCACTGCTGTAATGTACCATTTCTTGTCTTTCCTGGTCTGTTAAAGTATGAAGCCCAAGCTGTTCCGAGTGGACTGAGACTTCCCCGATGGTGCCGATCTTTGCAGCACAGTGGCGGCAGTAATATTGGATGGACATTGCAATCCTCCTTGCAATAGAACTGTTCACTAGTATGAACAGCGCCTGCAGGAGTTATTCATCCTTTTGCATTAAAACGATTCATCACTTCCAGAAACGGTTTTTCAAGCCACTCTTCACAGGCATCCGCACTCGTTTCAATCACCGTTTGAATGCTCTCCCATTCTTCTTTTCGGAATTTCCCCAGCACATAATCGGGAACCTTCATCCCCGCCGGAGGCCTGTCAATGCCGATCCGTATCCGGTTAAATTCCTGTGTGCCCAGATGGGCGATGGTTGATTTGATGCCGTTATGCCCGCCGGCACTGCCCTTTTGCCTAAGCCTGATTTTGCCGACAGGGAGATCCAGGTCATCGTAAATGACAACGAGATCCTCAATCGGAATATCGTAATAATCCATAATCGGACGGATGCTTTCACCCGAAAGATTCATATATGTGAGGGGTTTCAAGAGGATGATTTTCTGGCCGTTCTTATGGACAATGGTAAACAGGCCGTTGAATTTCGACTGGTTTAGAGGCGAACCAAACCGGTCAGCCAGCTTATCTATCACTTCAAAACCAATATTATGTCTTGTCTTATCATAAATAGAACCGGGGTTCCCCAGTCCGGCGATTAATTTCATTTCCATACACCCCAATGATTGTACTGCACAGCCGGGTGCATCCCGGCTTCTTCTATTATACCGGAAAGCCTTTCGTTCACAACAAAAAAATCAGACGCAGCCGCACTTTGGGGCTGCGCCCAGACTGATGGCAAACGCTCGCTTTCTTTGTTGCATTGCCCCCTTGCGGTGCTCATTGCCGGATAAGGCAAATCCGCTCCTCAGGGGGCTTCGCGCCTCGAAAGACAAGCGTTTTCATTCAGTCTGATAATGCTGGGAAAAATAATATTATCAGCAAAATGAATCAGCGCAGCCGCACTTTGGGGCTGCGCCTAAGGGCAATAATTTTATTCTTCCGCTCCGCCTTCATTTGCTGCTTCCGGTTCGGCTTCTTCTGTTTCATCGGCCGTTCTTGGTGCAAGGATGGAAGCAATGATGTCATCATCCTCATGGTTGATGGTGACCGAATGCTTGGATCGGATTTCTCCCACCGAGACAGTGTCCCCAATTTCAAGCGCTGACACATCCACCTGGATGGCATCCGGTATTTGATCAGGCTTGGCTGTGACTGTCAGTTCATGAAGAATCTGCTGAAGCACACCGCCGTTTTTAACGCCAACGGAGTCTTCCGACAGTTCCACACGCACGTTTGCCTGAATTTCCTGGGAAAGATCAACAGCCAGAAAATCTACATGGATGATTTCATTCCTCAGCGGATCTTCCTGGTATTCATTCAGGACGACATTTTGCTGCTTATCATCCAACTGGAGGGAAATGACGCCGTTTCGGCCAACTTCCCTGATTGTTTTGATAAAATCGGCCGCGCTAACAAAAACAGGGGTGTTCTCCGCTTTAAATCCATAAACAACAGCGGGGATATAACCTTGTTTCCGATGTTCAGTCAAAATCGATCTTGGTCCATTTGTCCGCGATTTTGCTTTCAATACAGTACTCATAGCTTAAATCCACCCTCTCCCTGATATGTATCACAATGCCTATCTCTATATTTACCCTAACATACACATGATTAAACCTCAAATAATCGAAAAGGCCGCCCTCAGCAGGGCAGCCTTTCCTGTATCAGCATCAGTCAAATAATGTGCTGACGGATTGGTTCTCATGTACTCGGATAATCGCTTCCCCGATCAATGGAGCAACGGACAATTCTTTAATCTTGCTGATTTTCTTTTCTTCCGGCAAATCGATGGAATTGGTGACGACCAATTCTTTGATGTTGGAGTTTTCAATCCGTTCAATGGCCGGGCCGGACAGTACCGGATGCGTGCAGCATGCGTACACTTCCTTCGCTCCGCTTTCGGTCAATGCGTTTGCTGCAAGCGTGATGGTGCCTGCCGTATCAATGATATCATCGATCAAAATGGCGATCTTGCCATCGACGTTACCCACAATGTTCATGACTTCCGCCACGTTAGGACGCGGTCTGCGTTTATCGATGATGGCAATCGGAGCCTTCAGACGGTCAGCGAGCTTGCGTGCCCGCGTCACGCCGCCATGGTCTGGCGATACAATAACCACATCTTCCCGGTTGATGTTCTTTTGTTTGAAATAATCACCGAGGATAGGCACGCCCATTAAATGGTCGATCGGAATATCGAAGAATCCCTGAATTTGCGGTGCATGGAGGTCCAGCGTAATAACGCGTGTTGCACCAGCCGTTTCAATCAGGTTAGCGACAAGCTTCGCGGTGATCGGTTCCCTCGCTCTTGCCTTCCTGTCCTGTCTGGCGTATCCATAGTATGGGATGACAATATTGATTGTTTTTGCTGAAGCCCGCTTCAGTGCATCAATCATGATCAAAAGCTCCATCAGATTGTGGTTGACGGGGGAACTAGTTGATTGAATGATATAAACATCACAGCCGCGGATGCTCTCTTCAATATTGATTTGGATTTCACCGTCGCTGAATTGATTAACGGAACATTTACCAAGCTCAACCCCAACAACCTTGGCAATTTCATGGGCCAGGGCACGGTTGGAATTCAACGAAAAGATTTTCAAGCTTGGATCAAGATATTGGTTAGACATGAGGGACCTCCGGTTATTTTTTCAAATTTAATTTCTGCACATAATGTTCTTTATTGACCTGGCGAGCCCGCGCGATGGACAAAGACTCCCCTGGGACATCTTTTGTGATGGTTGATCCTGCTGCAATATACGCCCCTTTTCCAACCGTTACCGGGGCAACCAGATTGGAATTGCAGCCGACAAACACATCGTCTTCAATTTTGGTCAGATGCTTGTTTTTGCCGTCATAGTTGACCGTAATCGAACCGCAGCCGATGTTGACTCCGCTTCCGACTTCCGCATCGCCGATATAGCTCAGGTGGGATGCTTTGCTTCCCTTTCCAAAATCAGCTTTCTTAATTTCTACAAAATTGCCGATTTTAACCTCATCATGCAAGCTAGAGTGCGGACGGATATGGGCAAAAGGCCCGATAGCCACTTTGGAACCGATGAAGCTGTCATGGGCGACAGAATGCCTCAAAGCCGTTTCGTTACCTATTTCACAATTTTTGACTTCTGTATTGGGCCCAAGGATGCAATCTTCACCGATAACCGTTTTCCCTTGCAGTACTGTTCCCGGGTAGAGGACGGTATCACGGCCAATCACAACATCTTGATCGATATACGTATTATTTGGATCGATGATGGTGACTCCGTTGCGCATATGCTGTTCATTGATGCGCAGCCTCATGGTCCTTTCCGCCTCAGACAGCGCCACACGGTCATTGATGCCGAGTGTTTCGCTGAAATCGCCTGTTTGATAGGCAGACACTGGATCGCCCTGTGATTTCAGAATTTCAATCACATCCGGAAGGTAATATTCACCCTGTGCATTTTCATTGGATACTTTCTCAAGCGCCTTAAACAGGGCTTCGTTGTCAAAGCAGTAAGTGCCAGTGTTGATTTCTTTCACGTTTCTTTCCGCTTCGTTTGCATCTTTATGTTCAACGATGCGCTCGACAAAGCCTTGCTCATTGCGGATGATTCTGCCGTAACCGTCAGGCTGCTCCGTGTAGGCTGTCAGTATGGTGGCCTTTCCCCCTTGCTCCTCATGCTGGCGGATCAATGCTTCCATGGTTTCAGCTTTGATCAGCGGTGTATCTCCGCAAATGACGAGGGTGGTTCCTTTTTTTCCGCTCAAAGCCTCTCTCGCCTGCATCACCGCATGGGCTGTACCCAACTGTTCCGCCTGAAGGACAAACTCACTTTTCCCCTCCAGAACCGTTTGGACCAACTCCGCCCCATGGCCTACCACCGTCACGGTTTTCTCGGGGTTCAAATGCGAAATATTGTCAACAACATGTTCTACCATCGGCTTCCCGCAAACCGGGTGAAGCACTTTATATAATTTGGATTTCATTCGCGTTCCTTGACCTGCAGCCAGAATTACAGCGAATCTATTTATCATAAACGGTCCTCCAGTAAACCTTTTTTTCCATTACGAATATATCTTAAAAACTGCATTTTTTCAAGGAAACGGAGGGAAAAGCATAAAATCGTCAATTTTGCGGAGGGGTGGAAAAACCTTTATCTACGCTTTATTGGCATCAAAAAAAGAGCCTTACTTTACCAGTAGGCTCTTGTTGCAGTTTTATGATCAGGAAGCACCGGCTTCTTCAAGCTCCAGTTCTTCTATTTCTCCCAAGCGATGGTATTCTGCCAATACAACATCCTGGATTTTGCTGCGAGTGTTGGAATTGATCGGATGAGCGATGTCACGAAACTCTCCGTCCGGAGTGCGCTTGCTCGGCATGGCCACGAAGAGGCCGTTGTTTCCGTCAATAACGCGGATATCGTGAACAACAAACTCATTATCCAGGGTAATCGAAGCAATCGCTCTCATTCTACCCTCTGTGTTGACACGGCGTAGTCTCACATCTGTTACTTCCATTGTGCTCACCACCTTCTGCTTCTAGATAGAATCATATGTAAGTATTCAACAAAAATTGAGAATCTCCTTCTTTAGTTGTAAAAATTTTTAAATTTTTACGTAATAGTGGTTTATTTTTTTGAAAAGCGGATTTTAAGCCGCTGGACATAAAAAAACAAGCGGAGTCTGCACCTCCGCTTGTGGTTTGTTTTCATTATTTTACTAAGGCTATGACTTCAATTTCTACGAGGACGTCCTTAGGCAAGCGCGCAACCTCGACACAGGAGCGGGCAGGTTTATGGGATGAAAAATATTCTCCGTATACTTCGTTGATTGCCGAAAAATCATCCATATTCTTGATAAACACCGTGGCCTTCACCACTGTTTCGAATGATGCACCGGCTTCTTCGAGAACGGCATGGAGATTCCGGAATACCTGGTGTGTCTGTTCTACGACATCTCCTGTCACAAGTGTTCCATCTGCCCTCAACGGAATCTGCCCGGAACTGTAGAACATATTGTTTACGATGACTCCCTGGGAATATGGGCCGATTGCGGCTGGCGCTTTATCTGTTGAAATGTTGTGCATCTCTATCTCTCCCTTACAGAAATTTGGTCATACCGGAAAAATAATTTCCTTTTACGACATTGATCTTTTTTTGTTTCATGTCTACGTCGGTCAATTTTACCAAAGAAATATAATCATCGACAAGGCGCTCTTCCTGGTATTCCGACTCAACCAGTACCGCAATGCCTGCCACAGATGCATTAAATTCCTCCAGCAAATTAATCATGCCGTTTACGGTTCCTCCCGCTTTCATGAAGTCATCGACAATCAGCACACGGGCGCCTTCCTTCAGGCTCCTTTTCGAAAGAGCCATCGTCTGGATACGTTTGGATGAGCCGGACACATAGTTGATGCTGACCGTTGATCCCTCAGTGACAATGCTGTCCCGCCTGACGACAACAAAAGGCACACTCAAATGGGCGGCAACGGCCTGGGCAATGGGAATCCCCTTGGTTGCCACCGTCATGACTACATCAATGTCCCTGTCGGAAACAGCGGAAGCAAGGTGCCTCCCTACTTCATTCAGTATCTGAGGATCGCCCAAAAGATCCATCAGGAATAAATAGCCCCCTGGAAGCAGCCTATCAGGATCGGCCATCCGTTTACAGAGGCTGTCGACAAACTCCCTTGCCTGATCCTCTTTCACCTTCGGGATGTATTTTACCCCTCCGGCTGCACCGGGAAGAGTTTGCAGTACGCCGATCCCCTGATATTCAAATGTATGTTTAATGATGCCCAAGTCCTCACTGATAGAGGACTTAGCCGAATTATACCTCTGTGAAAAATAGGTCAGCGACACAAGCTCGCGGGGGTGATTCATTAAATAATGAGTCATGTCAATGATCCGCTCACTGCGGCGAAATTTCATTTCGTACCCTCCTGCACAACCAATATGCGAATATTTTACTGTAAATGATAACTTATTGTCCGGATATTGGCAAGGAGGGATGAACAATACACTACTCGCCTAGCATCCTGACGGCAAATACCTGGCCGCAAAAACCCCGCAATCCGTTATATATGCGCTGCAGCCTGGAGTCATGCTGGACAAGACCGTATACCGTCGGCCCGCTTCCGCTCATCAGCACAGCATCCGCTCCAAACCTCTCCATCTGTTCTTTGATTTGGAGGACCTCAGGGTGCATTTTCAGCGTCACGCTTTCAAGCACATTTCCCATATTGCGGCAAATGTCTTCATACCGTTGGTTCTCTATCGCCCTCACCATCGCTTCCGTGTCAGGATGCTTCACACTGGACACATTCAGGTTTCGGTACACATCCGCTGTTGATACCCCGATAGAAGGCTTGGCCAAAATCACCCAGCAATTCGGAGGTGCGGGAAGCCTTGTTATTTTTTCACCGCGGCCTCGAGCCAATGCTGTCCCGCCGTATACACAAAAAGACACATCCGATCCGATTTCCGAACCTAATTCCGCCAATTCATCCAACGGCAGATTCAGCCCCCAAAGCTCATTCAATCCCCTTAAGGTGGCGGCTGCATCGCTGCTTCCCCCCGCCAGCCCGGCCGCTACAGGAATGATTTTATCGATGGAAATGGCCACACCCTTTTTCACCTCATAGCGCTCCTTCAACAATTTGGCCGCCTGAAAGGCCAGATTGCGCTGATCATCCGGAACAAAACGGTTATGGGAAATGATCTGGATATGGTCTTCCCTCAACTCTCTTAATTCGATGCGATCGGCCAGGTCAATGGTCGTCATGACCATTTCGACCTCATGATAATTGTCCGGACGTTTCCCGAGGACATCCAAGGACAGGTTTATCTTGGCCGGCGCCTTCATCAATAATCTCAATGCTCTCACCTGCTTGTCTTCCATCTCTTTATTTTTCCCATTTTACCACGAAACCTTTCTGGACAGAAACCTCTGTCAAGATTTATGTCCTTTTTTGGTTAATAGTGAAGGTTTTAATTGGAATAAAGGCAAAAGCCGAAGCGTATGCTTCGGCTTGGCGGGCAGGATAATTGATTGACTTCAGGCTTTAAGGTTCCTCATTCTTCACGATTGTCGACCGGCCAGCTGACGCTCCGCCATTTCAATGGCCCTCTTTACCATGTTTCCTGCGTCTCTTGCTTTTATTCCGCCCCAGCCTTCCTGCTGGACCACATCATAAAAACCAAGCTCTTTAGCCAATTCTTCCTTCAATTGATCCGACATGACCCCTCTTCTTCGCCCCAAAGCAATTCCCCCTTTGCTGCCCGCCTTTATAGTGTGGGCAAAAGGCTCTGTTATATAGAGGGATTTTCTGGTCCGCCAAAAAAGGACAAAATAAAAAGCAGTAAACATGTCGTATGTTTACTGCTGCCCCAAGGCTAAGTTTCCTGCTGTATCTTCGTAGAAAGTAAGTTCAACCGTTTCAGTAAGTACATCTGCATAGCTGTAGGAAACACGCTCAAAGGCATTTTCCTCCTGGTCTAATTCGATGACAAAAACCGATGGATAAGTTTCTGCCAAAACCCCAGAACGTTCAATTGTCTTTCTGCGGCCTCCATTGGCTTTTAACATTAATCTCTTACCCAAGTTTGAATCAAGGGATTTTTTAATGCTTGCTAATGTTTTTGGCATTTCGCTCCACCTCACTGATTTTTATTATAACACAGTGTGGTAAAATCGTCAAATAAATTTATTATTTTATCAGTGAACTCAATTCCTTGTCAATGACTTTTTATCAACAAAATGACCGATTTTACAACATTTTTAGTATGTCCCTCTTTTTTTGGAATATGTAAAGGGAGAAAATGCAAAAAGCATCGGCCTTTTTCAGCGGCCCAATGCTTTTTAAAATAATGGGATTTCGTCTGTTTATTCATCCTCCACCGGCCTGAAAGGCATTCCCGTACGGAGGACGCCCTTCGTTTCCACTCCGCCGAGACCTTTATCCCCCGTAAGCGTGTTTCGGAGCACATCCCATACATTGATCCGCTCCATGAATGGGGTATAACTGATCTTGGATACAATATAGACCGGGTCCAGAGCATGGATGTTCACACGGAGCGGAGAGCTGGCAAAGTTCGCCCCCGCCAGGATGAGGGATTCAAAGTGTGATTGACAGGCCCCCGCAAAAATAACCAGCTGATCGAGGTTCGGGATTTTTTTCCTGGCTTCCCGGACCGTCTCAACAAAGTATTTGGAATGCCGGTATGCATTCAAATCGGTTTTTTTTCCCTTTGCCTTTGAATAGGCATCGTGGCCCGTGATGACCAGAATATCAGGGCGGTACTCATCAATAAGGGCCCCCACCCTCAAGTACATTTCCTTTTCGCTGCAATGAATCCCATAGACAGTGACACCAATCTTCTCGTATAAATCAAGACATTTTCTTAAATAAGACGGATCGCCATCCAAGTGGAGGATGCGGCCCGGCATCTGGAAGTAGCTTCTCTCGATTTTATAGCCCTCTGTCGCCTTATATTCCTGCTCAAGGCGAAGCAGGTCAATGTCCTGGCGAAACAGCTCCAGGGACTGTTCCTCAAGAAAGCGGACTTCCGAAGATCTCCGGTATTGTTCGTCCCCTGCAATGACAACAAGATCATCGAGAGGGGCATCGGCGACAAGCCGGTAATCCTCACCTTTTAACATGGCTATTTTTTGACCGTTCATCTCCGTGATCTCGATGACCCGGAATAAAATATCACATTGATGGGACAAGCGGCCGACAATCGTATTGACTTCAATCACGGTCGTCAACTCCAATGAACAGCAGAATAATATATTCCTCTGTCACAGGCTATGCAGCCGCCCGCCGGATTGTGTTTGTTTTATTGGAAGCCGGCCCGGAACAGGGCATCGCTCAGCGCCCCAAATTCCTCCAGGGAAAGGGTTTCCCCGCGTCTCGAAGGATTGATTCCAGCCTCCGACAACGCCTTTGCAATATCCTCTTTCCGTCCTTTTCCATCCGGAAGCCCGTTTGTCAGATTGTTCATGATGGTCTTTCTGCGCTGGGCAAAGGACATTCTCGCCACCTCAAAGAAGAAGGGTTCATTTTCTACCTCAACAGCCGGTTTATCGCGTCTAGTCAAACGGATGACAGCAGAATCGACATTGGGCTGCGGCATGAACACCGTCTTGGGCACGATCATGACCGTTTCAGCCTTTGTGTAATATTGAATGGCGATCGAGAGGGATCCGTATTCCTTCGTTCCCGGCTTCGCCGAAATGCGGTCTCCCACTTCTTTTTGAAGCATGACCACAATGCCGCGCAGCGGTAGGTTTTCTTCCAAAAGCTTCAATATGATTGGAGTGGTCACATAGTAAGGAAGGTTAGCGACCACCATCAAATCCTGTGTATCGGAAAATTCTTCGCTGATGACCGCCTGCACATCAGCTTTCAATATGTCCTGGTGAATGATTTTGACATTGTCATACGGGGAAAGGGTGTCTTCCAGGATGGGAAACAATCTCTGATCGATTTCGAATGCCACCACTTTTTTGCTCGTCCTGGCCAAATGCTCGGTCAATGCCCCGATACCCGGACCAATTTCAATGGCTCCCGTTTCCTTTGTCAGCCCAGCGCAATCCGTAATATTCCTCAATATATTGGGGTCGATCAGAAAGTTCTGTCCAAGGCTCTTTTTAAAAGAAAATCCGTATTTCTGCAATATTTCTTTCGTCCTTATCGGGGTGGCTATGTCTTTTTGCATCAATCCTGTTCCTCCTGTATGACGGTCTTGAGCGCTTCTGCAAATTGTTCCTTTGTAATCCGGAACATCATTAGGCGCTTATGGAGCTGCTTCCCGTTAGTGTGGCCGATTCTGAGCAGTTCCCCCATGCGTTCTCTTCTCCGGGCTGCTCCCTGGCCTCCAATGAGCCCTGCAGCGATCAGGTCATCCTTCGTGACGGTTTCAGCCGCCTCAGCATCCATGACCTGCGCTTCCTTCAGTGCCTCCCGGATCACTGCGGGAGAGGCGTGTTCCACCCCTATCCCTCTTCCGGAACCCGGCCTGGCATCTTTTTTATCTATAAAGGCATGCTTGCACCCCGGAACCTCCTCCGCGATGGTCTTGCGGATTTTTTCCCCCGGAAAATCGGGATCGGTCAGTACGATGACTCCTCTCACTTGCTGTGCATGCCTGATTTGCTCAATGGTTTCTTCTGATACGGCAGAACCGTTCGTTTCAATCGTATCCGCGTTCAGGGCATTTTGAACCGCCCTCGTATCATCCTTGCCCTCTACGACGATAATTTCTTTTATTTTCATTTTACCTCCAGAAACATGAAACATAATGGGCACATGAAACGTCTAATGGTATAGAGACAGTTTCCCCCTGTTGAAACCCATAGGTCTTTCGGTTCCGGATCAGGTTCCGGAAGACCGAGGGAACGTTCAGCACCCGCCCGTTGGGTGACTCGCAGTTGTTTGGGATTGGTATCATTATACCCCTCTTTGCCCGTAAAAGGAAAAAAGCAGAGGGTTCACCCTCTGCTCCACTTTGTATATATATTTAACACTGTTTCAAGCGTCATTCAATTTAAAATTTTGATTTTTACACGTTTGGATCCAAAGCGGTAGGCTTGTTCTTTTGAAGGAACAAACACATCGATACGATGTCCCTTGATCGCTCCGCCTGTATCTCCCGCGACGGCATAACCATAGCCCTCCACCCATACCTTCGTTCCAAGCGGAATCACACTTGGGTCGACTGCAATGACTTTTACATTCGGGTTGGCACGGAGATTGATGCCTGTTGAGGTCACGCCGGAGCATCCGTTGCAATAAGCTGTGTATGCCGTAGCACTTACATAGAATTCTTTGCCGCCAGCAGGTGCGCTTGTTTGAACTGCCGCTGCTGCCGTTTTGCCTCTGGACACCTGGGCCGTGATGACTTTGGTGCCTACAGCGATGACTTTATCCTGGCTTTCCCGCAGTTTGCTTTCTGAAACAAGGGTCCTGGCCACTTCTTTGCCATTTTCCTTTGTGACTTCAAATTCTTTCTTCAGAAGCCCCTTTTGTCCCTGCTGGACCACTTTTTCGGAGCCTTTGGACATGCTTGCATCTTTTCTGGTAACCACTGCAAAATCAATCGGTTCTTCCACTACATCGGTGACTTTTTCTACGCGTATAACGTTAATGACGCCGTCCGGCTTCACTTGTTCATCCAGTCCTGGTTCTACACGGTCCAATTTGTCGAGTGTAACTCCCTGTTGCTTTAAAAAGTCAGCGACCGTAGTCGAAGTTGCCCATACCTTTTCCTCGCTGCCCCCGTTATTCAGGACGAGAGGGAAAGCACGCTCTATATCGAGTTTCATATTGTCAGAGATTCTGTCTTGAAGCGAAAAATTGATTTTATCATGTTCGGACAGGGTGATGTCCTGGTCGGCCAGCAGTTCTTCAACCGTTTTGGCCGTAGTCCATATTTTATGCCCCTCATCCCCGTTTTGGATTTCCACCTGCTTGGCAGGCTCCCAAACGATGGCAAGCTCGTTCTTGATTTGCGTTTCTGGCGGATGGGACAAGTAATCATCTTTCTTCACGCTGACGTTCAGATCTTCCAATATATCGGCAATCGTTTTTGCGTGGGTCTTCACCACCATCTTTTCGCCGTCAACGGTAACGGCCACCGTTTTCTTCGTACCCTCGTATATCAGGATGCCCAAAGTAGCGGCAAACACTATGAAACTGGCAATAATAAGTCCTATCTTTTTGCGGCTCAATGTTGGAAACATGGAGCCGTACCTGGGTTCCGCGTTCATAAAACACGCCTCCTTCTTCTCCCGAGAGATTATATAAACAATGTTCATCGGCTGTCAACTCATAGCCTTTTTTGGTGAGTTACGCATCATTATGCACAGCTCCCGCCAAAAAGGAAAGAGAGAGTTGTCGACATCGTTTTGCTGCGAAGAAGTAAAAGTTTGTAGAACTTGCTAGAAACTGTTAAAGATAAGACAGGCTTTTTCATGGTAAGACACGATTTCTTGTCATCTGATGCCGAACACTTTTTTTGCATTTCTTGTTGTGGCTTCGGCCAATTCTTCCAAGGAAATCCCCTTAAGTTCGGCGATCTGTTCCGCCACCAGCCTTACATAGGCAGGCTCGTTCCGTTTTCCTCTGTTGGGGTGGGGAGCCAGATACGGACAGTCCGTTTCAATGAGCAAACGGTCCATGGGCACCTCTTGTGCCACCTCTTTGGGCTTCTTGGCGTTTTTGAATGTAACCGGGCCGCCCAACGAAATGTAAAAATTCATTTCCATGCATTCTTTTGCAATTTCCACGCTTCCGCTGAAGCAGTGCATGATGCCTCCCACTTCGGAGGCCTCTTCTTCTCTCAGTATGTTTACTATGTCTTGTGCAGCGTCTCGATTATGTATGATGATGGGCATTTTCAGCTTCTTTGCAAGGCGGATTTGCTTTCGGAATACTTCTTGCTGGATATCCTTTGGCGACTTATCCCAATGATAGTCAAGCCCCATTTCACCAAGGGCCACCACTTTCGGATGAGCGGCAAGCTCCTCAATCCATACAAGATCCTCCTCCTTCATGTCGATTGCATCCACTGGATGCCAGCCAACACTCGCGTAAAGAAAATCATACTCTTCCACCAATTCCAAAGCTCTTTCAATCGTCTTCCTGTCGAATCCGACCACTGTCATGTTTTTAACTCCTGCTGACTGTGCGCGGCGGATCACTTCTTCCAAATCTTCTTCGAATTGTGCGTCATTTAGATGGACATGTGTATCGAATAGCATAGTCTATTTCTCCTTTATAGAGTATACGCCATAATTTCGTAACATTTATCACAGCACACTAACATTTCTATTACAAAAAAATAACATAGAGAGAGAGCTGAAATTGATATAATTTCGCCCTCTCCCCATATAGCGCTAAGGTTGGTTCAATTTTTCTGAATATTCCATTACATTAAATTTACTTAACAAGTGCCCCGTTCTCGAGCGTTTGATCGACGGTTGCCAGGGATAAAACCCCATTTTTTTCTCCTGCCAAAATCATTCCCTGGGATAATTCGCCCCTCAATTTCACTGGTTTAAGGTTGGCTACCACGATGACCTTGCGTCCGACTAGTTCTTCCGGACGATAAAATTCTGCAATGCCCGACACTACCTGACGTTTTTCATATCCAAGGTCCAATTGCAGCTTAAGCAGCTTGTTGGCTTTCTTCACTGGCTCACAATGGACCACCTCAGCCACCCTCAGCTCCACTTTCATGAAATCATCAATACTGATTTCGCTTTGGGCGCTGTTCTCTTCCTGGGGCTCTTCTTCGGCTTTTTCCTCAGCCGCTGGAGCCGTTCCCTGCATTTGCTCTTTTATATAGGCTACTTCTTCCTCAATGTCCAGACGAGGGAAGATTGGTTCTCCTTTCGCTACAACGGAGGTATCTTCTGGAATCGCTCCAAAGGCTTCAAGGCTGTCCCATGATGTTAGGGCTTCTTCATTGACATTGAGCTGACTGAAGATCCTGGCAGGCGTTTTTGTCAGGAACGGCTGGAGCAAAATGGCCGTCCTTCTCAGGGACTCTGCCAGATGAACCATGACACTCGCCAGTTCCTCATGTTTCGATTCATCTTTTGCCAGCATCCATGGCTGTGTTTCATCGATGTACTTATTGGTCCGGCTCACGAGCTGCCATACAGAAGCCAGGGCTACAGAGAACTCCATTTTTTCCATGGCTTCTTCATACTTTTTGACCGTTTCTTCATTGGCGGAAAGCAGATCTTCATCAAATGGGGTCACATTCCCTTTATACACCGGAATGCTGCCGCCAAAATATTTATTGATCATGGCAATCGTACGGTTCAGCAGATTGCCGAGGTCATTTGCCAAATCGAAATTGATCCTTTCGACAAAGCCTTCGGGGGTAAAGACGCCATCTGAACCGAACGGCACTTCCCTGAGCAGGTAATAGCGCAGGGCATCCAGGCCGTACCGGTCAATCAGTGTTACCGGATCCACCACGTTGCCCTTGGATTTGGACATTTTCCCGTCCTTCATCAGCAGCCACCCGTGGGCGAATACTTTTTTCGGAAGGGGAAGGTCCAGCGCCATCAGCATGATCGGCCAGTAAATCGTATGGAAACGTACGATTTCCTTTCCGACCAGATGGACATCGGCCGGCCAGTACTTCAGGTACTTGGAGTCATCGTCTGTGCCATAGCCAAGTGCGGTGATATAGTTCGTGAGAGCATCAATCCAGACATAGATCACATGCTCCGGGTTTCCCGGCACTTTGATTCCCCAATCGAAAGTCGTCCTGGAAACAGCAAGGTCCTCCAATCCAGGCTTGATGAAGTTGTTGAGCATTTCATTTTTTCTTGATTCAGGCTGGATGAAATCAGGGTTTTCTTCATAATATTGGACAAGCCTGTCCACGTATTTGCTCATTTTAAAGAAATAGGATTTTTCTTTTACTTTCTCTACAGGCCTGCTGCAGTCCGGGCAGTTCCCTTCCTCGAGCTGGCGCTCCGTAAAGAAGGATTCACAGGGTGTGCAATACCAGCCTTCATACTCATCCAGGTAAATATCGCCCTGATCCAGCAGCTGCTTGAAGATTTTCTGGACAATGTCTTTATGCCGCGGTTGGGTAGTCCGGATGAAATCGTCATAGGAAATATCGAGCTTCTTCCACAAGTCCTGTATGCCGCCTACGATTTCATCCACATAGGCTTGCGGCGATACCCCCTTTTCCTCCGCTTTTTGCTGGATTTTTTGTCCATGCTCGTCCGTCCCCGTCAAATACATGACATCATATCCGCGCATCCGTTTGTAGCGGGCCATCGCATCTCCTGCCACGGTGGTGTACGCGTGTCCTATATGTAAATTTCCGCTTGGATAGTAAATCGGTGTAGTCAGGTAAAACGTTTTTAGCTTTTCCTTCACAATTTTCCCCTCCATTTTGATGAATGGCCACTTGGTACGGACATATTTAACAAAAACTGTACGAACCTTCTCATTAGGCATGATAACCTCTTATATCTTCAAAATATACGTGATATTTCCCGATTCCGCAACTTAGGCAAATCGCTTGCTCCTATTTTGCAATGCGTGTCGAAAGCTAAGTAGAAATTTGTCGAATAAACTTTAGTTTCTTCCATAGGGTTTTGTATGGTGAAACAAAATTTCTTCCAATAGAAAAAACTGGAGCCTCCTCATAATCCCCTCTAAACATTGATGCTACGCGGGTTATAAATTTTTTTTTAAGAGTATGAAATAATTTATTGACGGTTATGGGAATGACTGGTATGATTAAGTCGATCCCAAAAAATGTCGAAAATTGGCGATTAAAAATTAAAAATACTAATATACTTTTTTATGATCGAGAGGAGAAATGAAAATGAAATCGACCGGTATTGTACGTAAAGTTGATGAGTTGGGAAGGGTAGTTATTCCGATTGAACTTCGCCGCACATTGGGCATTGAGGAAAAAGATGCTCTTGAAATCTACGTAGACGACGAAAAAATTATTCTAAAAAAATATAAGCCTAGCATGACTTGCCATATCACTGGCGATGTTTCCGACGACAATGCTGTGCTTGCAGGCGGAAAATTAGTCCTTAGCCGTGAAGGTGCAGACCAATTGATCAAAGAAATCGAATCTGCTTTCAAAAAATAAGGTACATAAAAAATCCGGTTCATTTTGAACCGGATTTTTTGTTTATGATAAAGCTGAGCTTAAATCCTGCACCAGATCTTCTGCATCTTCAAGCCCGACGGAGATCCGTACAAGCCCGTCTTCAATTCCAAGCTCCAGCCTTCTTTCCCTTGGGATGGAGGCATGCGTCATGAGTGCGGGTATGGAAATGAGGCTCTCAACCGCTCCAAGACTCTCCGCAAGTGTAAAATAGTTCACTTTCTTGACAAGCTCAAGTGCTTTCTCTTCACTTTCAACCGTAAAGGATACCATCCCGCCGAAGCCGGTTGCCTGGGACTGATGGACCTCGCGCCCCGGATGGCCGTCAATCCCGGGATAATAAACCTTCCCAACCGCCGGATGACTCGACAAAAATGACACGATGGCCTTTGTATTTTGTTCGATTTCCTCCATCCTGACCCCCAGCGTTTTAATGCCCCGGATCAAAAGCCAGCTGTCCTGGGGTCCCAAGACGCCGCCCGTTGAGTTTTGGATAAAATGCAATTCCTCCCCCAGCTTAGCATCTGCCGCCACTACTAAACCCGCCACGACATCGCTGTGGCCCCCAAGATATTTGGTTGCACTGTGCAGGACAAGATCTGCCCCTAGTTCAATCGGGTTTTGCCAATACGGCGTGCTGAATGTATTATCTACAATGAACATTAGGCCATGCTCTCTGGCAAGCACGCTGACGGCCTTTAAATCGGTGACTTTCAGCAGGGGATTCGTTGGAGTCTCGACATAGATTGCTTTGGTTTCCTCCCGAATGGCAGCTTTGACCGCATCCAGATCAGTTGTATCGACAAACGTGACTTCAATGCCAAATCGGCTGAAAACTTTTGTCATGACACGGAAGGTTCCGCCGTACACATCGTCTGTCAGGATTAGGTGGTCTCCCGAAGAAAAAAGCTGGACGATGGCTGTAATGGCAGCCATTCCAGAACCAAAAGCAAAACCGCGGTCTCCTCCCTCCAGGTCTGCAATGAGCTTCTCTAGCGCTTCCCTCGTCGGATTGCCTGTTCTCGCGTATTCATATTTGAAATTGCCGACGCCGTCCTGCTTGAATGTGCTGGCCTGATAGACTGGGATGGAGACTGCGCCTGTATATGGATCGCGGCTGATGCCTCCGTGGATCAGCCTTGTTTTCTTTTTCATCCTTCATTCACCTCATCATAAATTCTGCTGCTTATATAACGTTCGCTGCTATCGGGAAAGATGGTCACAATATGGGTCCCCGGCTTTGCCCGTGCGGCTTCTATTAAACTGGCAGCCAGTGCAGCCCCTGAGGAACTGCCAATAAGCAATCCTTCCCTTTTGGCCGCCTCCTTCAATAGCGCGAAAGCCTCCTCATCCGGGATGGTATGGATTCCGTCAAACAGGGATGTATCCATAAATGGCGGCAGAAATTCCATGCCTATGCCTTCCGTGCGATGCGGTCCCGCCTTCCCTCCGTTCAGGATGGAACCCGCCGGTTCCACTACCACACATCTAACATTCTCGATATGTTCTTTTAAATATCGCGCCGTGCCTGTAAACGTTCCGCCCGAACCCGCTCCGGCCACAAAAATATCGATCTTTCCATCCATGGCATCCATCAGTTCGGGGCCGATACTGGCATAATAAGTGGCAGGGTTGGCTTCATTATGGAATTGGCCTGGATAATAGGCTCCCGGTATCTCAGAGACAAGCTGTGTGGCCTTTTCAATGGCCCCTTCCATCCCAAGCTCTGTCGGAGTGTTGACGACTTCCGCCCCCAAGGCCCTCATCAGGATCTGCTTTTCACGGCTGAATTTTTCCGGGGTGACAAAGATGGCCTTTACTCCATATTGAATGGCTGCCATAGCGAGCCCAATCCCGGTATTTCCCGCGGTCGGCTCAATGACTGTACCGCCCTTTTCCAGCTTGCCCGAGGCGAATGCTTCCTGCAGCAAATATTGTCCGAGACGGTCTTTCACACTGCCCCCAGGATTGAAATACTCCAGCTTTGCGAAAAGCCTCACTCCCGGCGGCAGCGGAAAAGCCGTAAGTTCAAGAATCGGTGTCCGGCCGATCAGCTCCTGTATGTTTTTAGCGTAATACATGCTGTTCCCTCTTTTTTATCAGAATACTTCTGTCCACTCTTCCCGCTTAGCCAGCATCTTCCGGGCAATTTCCTTTGCCCCTTCAAGACTGTGGCTGGCGGCCCATCCGCATTGCACCTCGTTGCATGCAGGGACCTCCGTCGCTTCAAGAACATCCCGCAAGGTCTTTTCCAGAATAGCCAAAACATCTTCATAGTCATCATGGTTGATCAGCGCCATATAATACCCGGTCTGGCAGCCCATCGGACTGATGTCGACAATCTGGCCGGAATGGTTCCGGCTGAACTCTGCCATCATATGCTCAAGCGAATGGAGCGACGGCATATCCAGATGTTCCTTATTGGGCTGGCAGAAACGGATATCGTACTTGCGGATGACATCCCCGTTCTTTCCTTCCTTTACCCCTGCAAGACGGACATACGGCGCCTTCACTTTTGTATGGTCAAGGTTGAAGCTTTCTACGTTCATTTTCTTTTCTGCATTCATGGGTCATCTCTCCTTTTTGGTTGCTTCCATCAGCCAGACAAAATGGTTCTGGCGTTCGAACGTAATGTCGAAGCCATTTGCCTCAAATATATGTGCCATGATGGGGATGGTTGTGTAGTATTCCGTCTTCAAATCCTGGGCAAGCCGGAGAAAACCTTTCTCTTCGACAGCCTTGATGGTTTCAAGCATGGCGGTCTCATCTTCAAAAACCGTATCGGCAAACACGATTTTCCCTGAATCCCTCAGGATGCTCCTGTAGCCGGCAATGGCCTTCTCCTTTTCTTCATCTCTTAGATGATGGAAAGCATAGGTGCTCACAATGGCATCCGCTTTCTTACCAGGCAGGGGAAATTGCAAGAAATCCCCGTCCACAAACGTGATATGCGGAAGCTTCACTTGGGCTTTTTTCCTCATCCCTTCCGAAGGCTCTACTCCATAGACCTCTTTTCCGCTTTGCAGCAGCTTTTCCGTGAGATTACCCGTACCAACACCAAACTCAATGACAAAACCGCAAGTCTTGTCCGCCACGTTTTGCAAAATGGCATCGTATCGGTCAAATACATCCATATATTCTGCGTCATGGCCTGTAATCGTATCGTCGTACGACTCAGCCCACTGATCGAACAAGTCGTTAAATTCTCTCCCCATCGCCTTATTCCCTCTTTTCTGATAAAATTACTTGGAATTAGCTTATGATTAAGGGTAACAAAGGTTTCTGAGAAATGCAACAAAAAAAAACTGCCGAATTGGCAGTTTCAGTCAACATGATAAGCTTGGTACACATCGCGTTTGGGGAGGTCCCGGTCCTTGGCTGCAAGCTTGATGGCCTCTTTGGAAGACATCCCTCCGTTTTCCATATAATGAAGGACATGGTCTTTGATCTCCATTCCGTCCCACCACGATTCCGCTTCTTCCTGTACGACGCTTTCAAGGCTTCCTTCCACGATCAGGCAAAACTCACCGCGTATTTCCTCCCTCTCTGCCCACTGAACGGCTTCTTCCAGAGTCCCGCGCAGAAACTCTTCGTACTTCTTTGTCAATTCGCGGCAAAGCACAATGTTCCGGTTACCCCAATGTACAAGCATCGCTCTCAGCGTTTCTTTCAGACGGTGGGGAGCCTCATAAAAAATGATGGCTCCCGTTTGCCTCTTCAAGCTCTCAAGCTCTGTCTTCTTCTCTTTTTTCCCTCTTGGCAAAAATCCGTAAAAATAAAAGGGCTGCGGGGCGATCCCCGAGGCGATGAGAGCTGTCAGCCCAGCATTGGCACCCGGCAGAGGGACCACCGCCAGCCCGGCTTCTATAGCCGAAGATGCCAGTTCATACCCAGGGTCCGAAATGCAAGGCATACCGGCGTCACTGACGAGGGCCACATCTTCTCCGGCTGCCAGCCTGGCGAGGAGATGCGGACCGCTTTTTTCCTTATTATGTTCATGATAACTGACGACAGGCGTGTCAATTTCAAAGTAATTGCACAGCTTCCTTGTATTTCGTGTATCCTCAGCCGCAATCACGTGCGACTCCTTCATGATCCGTATGGCTCGGAACGTCATATCCTCCAAATTGCCGATCGGTGTCGGAACAAGATAGAGAATCCCTTTCCCGGCCGTACCATCAAAGCTCTTTTGACTCTGCATCTTTTTCACCGGCCTCTCTCAAAAATTGTTCCTTCTTCACTCGCGGCAAACGTTTAAAGGCATATTCGGCCCTCATCGCTTCCCTTTTATCGTCAAACTCTTCCATGTAGATCATCTTGACTGGAGCCCTCATCCTTGTATACTTGGCGCCTTTTCCGCTGTTGTGCTGTTCGAGCCTGCGGGCAGGGTCAATGGTATACCCGCCATAAAAGGAGCCATCCTTGCACTCCAGCACGTAAAAGTAATGCTTATTCTTCGTTTCCATATAAAATCTCTCTAACTTCAGGCGTATATTCGTTTTGTTCATTATAAACAAAAAGCGGAGGCAGCACCTTCAGTCCAGCATTTCCGTTTTTTGTGCCCTCCACCAGGATGGTGTTCGCTTCCTTGCCCGCTTTGGGATAGACAAAACGAAGGCGCTTTGGCTCAAGGCGGTACTGCCTCATGAGAGTCAAGATATCCATCAGCCGCTCCGGACGGTGGACAAAAGCGGCTTTTCCTCCCTGCCGCAGCAGCTGGCTGCTGACCCGGACAACGTCTTCCAATGTACAGAGGATTTCATGGCGGGCGATCGCCAAGTGCTCATTTTCATTGATGACATCCGGTGAAGGAGACAAAAAATAAGGAGGATTGCATGTCACGACGTCATACTTGGCAAATCCAAGCATCTCGGGGGCCTCCTTCAAATCCCCATGGATCATCCTGATTTTCTCTTCCAGTCCATTGCATGCTACACTTCTGACAGCCATATTGTACAGCCGCTCTTGGATTTCAACGCCTGTAATGGCCGCTTTTGTTTTATTGCTGAGAAGAAGAGGAACCACTCCATTCCCGCTGCATAAATCGATTATGTTTCCCTTTTGAATCGGCAAATAGGCAAATCGGGCCAGCAGAACGGCATCCAGGGAAAAGGCAAATACCTTCGGGCTTTGGATGATCCGTAAATTTTCCGCCAGCAAATAATCCAGTCTTTCATCTTCATGCAACTCTACCATGCCATTCAACTCCATAAAAATGGCCTTCCTCTTGCAAAAGGAAGGCCGTACCTATACTCGTCATTTCTGACGGCTACTTTTTATTTAAAAACGAGAGACAGAACAGGCAGTCTTCATCCCGCCTCGGGCTGCCAAAATGGACGTTGCAAATATGAAAGCCTTCGTGGTACAAGCGGGCCAGGTTGTCGTAGCCTTCTCCTACTTCCGTCATTTTTTCATATTCACTTTGCTCGTTCTTTTTTCCAGCAGGCGATGGAGCACCGCGCTCCGGCCCTTCCTTCTCCATATGCCGGCGCAAATGGTCATTCTCAAGCTTGAGCGCATGGTTTTCCTCGATCAATTCCGCGAGATGGACCTTTAGTTCGCCAAGCTGTTGATACAAATGCCCGATTTGCATCTCCATATTGCTTACTGAATCAAAGAACTCCTTCTTATCCATACACTCCACCCCATTAATCCGTGGCCCGGACAGACGTCACACTCTCGTTTGCAATCTCTTCCAACGTATATTCCAATATGCGTTCCTGCCCGGTCAGCTCCACCTGCATGATTCGCTCCAGGATATTGAGCCCGATGACACGGCCCGATCCATCCGGCGTTTTGATCGTTTCCCCCACATCCGGAAGCTCCGCTTTGGCTGCCTCATATTCATCATTTTCATACTTCAGGCAGCACATCAAGCGGCCGCACAAACCCGAAATTTTGGTCGGATTCAAGGAGAGGTTTTGGTCTTTGGCCATTTTGATTGAAACAGGCTCAAAATCTCCCAGGAATGTGGAGCAGCAAAGCATCCGCCCGCAAGGACCAATGCCTCCCAGCATCTTTGCCTCATCCCTCACACCGATTTGTCTCAGTTCGATCCTCGTGCGGAAGATGGAAGCCAAATCCTTTACAAGTTCACGAAAATCCACTCGTCCATCGGCTGTAAAATAGAAAATCACTTTGTTTCGGTCAAATGTATATTCAACATCGACCAGCTTCATATCCAGCTGGTGTTCAGTTATTTTCTCACTGCAAACATCAAAGGCTTGTACAGCAGCTTCTTTATTCTCCTGCACATTCAATTGATCCTTTTGGTCTGCCAGCCTGACTACTTTTTTCAAGGGCAGCACCACATCATTCTCATTTACCGTTTTCCTGTCGGTCACCGCTTTACCGTATTCAATCCCGCGTGCGGTTTCCACGATGACATAATCGCCTTTGCGGACCGGAAATTCTCCGGGATCGAAATAATATATTTTACCGGCCTTTTTAAACCGGACACCTACCACATTATACAAAAGAAGGTCCCCCCTGCAAATTCAGCACAAGCTGTTCCATCAACAGCTGAGGATTCATATTAGAGTTTAATTTCCGTTTGGCTTCCAAAATTGCAGTCATCTGTTCTGACAGCCGCCTCGACGAAGTATGGAGGGCATCCCCCTCCAGCCTGCTCCGTTGATCCGGATAGACAAGCTGTCCTTCCTTTCCCAATTGTATATAAAGGACATCCTTATATATAAGCAATAAAAGGGTCAGCCCCTGATCAATCTGGGCCTTCTCCTTGAAATGGCCGATCCAGTCTTCCTGGATGGCAGTCATTGCCTGAAGCGGGTTCTGCTTAAGGGCTTCATATAATTTTAACACTATTTTTCGGGCTTGTGCAAACCAATCATCGCCATTCAGCCCAAGGGCCTCTTCAAGGTTATTCGTTACAGCTGCCAACAGAGGTGCTTTGACCGAATGCACGCCTTCCTCCAACAGCTTGGCCACAAAAAAATGGGCGGGAAGGCTTCTGAACGAAATCACCTGACAGCGTGACAGAATCGTGGGCAATATGCGCTGCAGCTGCTCCGTGATCAGGATGGCGGTTGTTTTGGAGTTGGGTTCTTCTAAAAACTTCAGGAGGCTGTTCGCAGCCTGAACCGTCATTTTTTCCGCATCGGCGATGATATACAGCTTCTGGCCCGATTCCACCCCGGACTTGCTGAATTCTTTGCGCAAGCTGCGGATCTGGTCGATTTTAATGGATAAACCATCCGGCTCCACCAAATGGACATCCGGATGGTTTCCGTTCCTGATCCGTTTGCAGTTCACACAGCTTCCGCATGGGTCGAGGGATCCAACAGGCGCTTCACAAAAAAGACTTTTCGCAAACAAGAGGCTGGCAGCTTTTTTTCCTGTGCCATGCTCTCCCTCAAATAAGTAGGCGTGGGCAATCCGTTCTTTTGCCTTACTGCTTTCCAGCATCTTGGCTGCAAGCGGCTGTTCATTCTTCAATTGTTCCCATGTTTCAGACACCCGTATACACCTGCCTACGTATATAAGTTGATGAGCAAACCCTTGATCTCTCCGATTTTACCCAAAAGATCGATCGGCTGCTTCTCCTGCTGCATGACTTCATCCGTCAGCTCTACCAGCTTTTTGTCGATGGTTTCGACAATATTCAGCTTCCTGCCCTCGCCAAACTGATTCCATGTATGGGACTGTTTCAGCTGCATGCCGAAGTCCACGGTTTCTTTCACGAATCTTTTGACGAGATTTTTATATTTGGTCAAATCCTGGAACGTCTGGGTTCTTCCGAGCCGGTCACCAGCCACATTGATATCGGCAAGCAGTTTGTTCAATTGCTCGGCGCGCAGCTTTTGGTCCTGCCGGGTCACAAATTCAGAGAACTTGGTGTTCCCGGCCTGGGCAGACTTTGCTTCTTTCGGAACATGACCCAGCCGTGTCCTGATTTCTTGGTTTACTTTCATTTATGGTTAACTCCTGATTAAAATTGATGGAATTGCTCAATCGGAAGGACGAATACAGTTGCTCCTCCAACCGAAACTTCTACCGGATAAGGGATATATGAATCTGCGTTTCCTCCCATGGGCGATACGGGTGCCATCAGCTGCTCGCGGGATTTGCAATTTTCTTTGATTACCTGAAGCGCCTTGTCGACCCGGATGTCTTCCGTACCGATCATGAACGTTGTGTTGCCTGATTTCAAAAATCCGCCTGTTGTCGCCAGCTTTGTCGCCCTGAAATTATGATCCACCAATGCATTCATCAAGCGATTGCTGTCCTGGTCCTGTACCACTGCCAATATCAATTTCATAAGAGATTCACCCCTCTAGTTTAAAATGTGAAAATGGTCTATATTATTCCTATTATATCAGTTATTCCAATATGTTACAGAGTTATTTCTTGCTATCTTGCCCAAAATATCGACATGCGTTGCACCAATTAGCGCATAATTCCCCGCTTCTGAAGCAATTCTTTCACAATCGCTCCAGCTTTATCCGATACTTCTTCCAGTGTCCCCGCTGCATCAATGGATATGATCCTTTCAGGGAAGCGTTCCAAAAGTAGCTGATACCCCTCGCGAACCTTCTGGTGGAATTCCACAGCCTCCAGATCGAGGCGGTTTACCTCGCGGCCATTATGTGCCTGAATCCTTTTAAGTCCCGCTTCCGGATCGATATCCAGGTAGATGGTGGCATCCGGCATCAGGCTCTGGATGGCAAATTGGTTGATTGTCCATACTTCTTCGATGCCCAGCCCCCTTGCATGCCCTTGGTAGGCAAGCGAACTATCGATGAACCGGTCGCATAGGACAACCTCTCCCCTTTCCAGTGCAGGAACCACTTTTTCAATCAGGTGCTGACGCCGGGCTGCCGCATAAAGCAAAGCTTCCGTCCTGCTGTCCATGGCGGTGTTCTTTGGATCCAGAATAATGCTGCGGATATCTTCTGAGATTTGTATGCCTCCCGGCTCGCGGGTCAGAATGGCATCAATCCCCCGTTCCTTCAATTCGGCCTCAAGTTTGCGGATCACCGTTGTTTTTCCTGCACCTTCCGGCCCTTCAAAAGTAATGAATATTCCTTGCATTCCAATTGTCCTCCGTCCGTCTTCTCATCTTTCCAATTGTATACCATCTGCGCTGTCTACGAAATAAAAACCGCGACCTTTCCTTCCTTCATTTCTATGGTCTCTCCCTGAAAGCGCGCATTTACTTGTCTCAGCATTTGAATTTGCTGGAGATGTGCCGATGTAATGGTTTCTCCAGGCAGAAGCAGAGGAATTCCGGGAGGATAGGGAATGACCATTTTGGCCGCAATTCTGCCTTCCGATTCCTGAAGGGCAATCCATTCGAATTGCTTGTCCATCATATCAGGATACGAAATGGACAACCGGGTCAGCCTTGTGCTCTTGTAGCCTTGCAGCATGGGGGCGGGATGTTCCCTTTTTCCAGGCTGTATTCGAGATATGTTTTCTGCCGCTCTATCAAAAGGGAAGTCCATCCCATCCTTGAGCAGCGGAAGAATCAGCAGCACTTTGTACGGGTCGGCCAGCTCTGGGTATACCCCGGCCTCCTCCATTGCCTCCTGCAGGGCATACCCTGACGAATCTTCATGCTGCAGCATGATTTTGATGGGGTCGTCTCCTATATATACCCTTAAATTTGGATGTTGAGTAAGCTGGGTTATAAATTCATCTCTTTTTTTAAGAGTATAGTCTAAATCATTTTTTGTATAATGAGCCACAAACCGCCTGGCGACATCGAGTGAAGCCATGATCGGATAAGATGGGCTGCTGGACTGCAGAACGGATAAATAATGTTCCACCTTATGCAGCAGGATTCTATCGCTGTTGACATGCAGATAAGACCCCATCGTCATGGCGGGCAATGTTTTATGCGCCGAGTGAACCACCATGTCTGCACCCAGGTCAAGAGCGGATGGCGGGAATGGGCTGCCAATCCGAAAGTGCGGGCCATGGGCTTCGTCTATCAAAACAACCGCCCCTTTTGAACGGGCGATATCAATGATGCTTTTTAGGTCATACACGTTACCGTAATAGTCAGGATATGTAAATATGCATGCTTTAATGGAAGGCTCCCGATCAAACGCTGTTTTTATAAGCTCCGGATTGATGTTTGTCGAAGTGAGGGAATTCTCGTCAATTTCCGGGGAAATAAATAGAGGCTCCACGTTTGCAAGCATCAGTGCATTCAAAACCGACTTATGGCAATTACGCTGTACCAATACTTTGTCGCCGGGCTGGCAGTTTGCCATCACCATCGCCAAATTCCCCGCCGTACTTCCATTGACGAGAAAATAACTTTTCCTTGTACCGTATAAATCAGCCAATAACTCCTGTGCTTCCGCGATCGCCCCCTGAGGATCATGCAGATCATCCAGGCCGGTGAGCTCCGTCGCGTCGAGGGTTACAGGCAGTTCCTTGTAGCCGTACAGCAATGCACCATTCTTATGGCCGGGAACATGGAAGGAAATCGGATTCCTGTTTTTATGGGAAATAAGCCGTTCATACAGCGGCATTCTTTGTTGATTCATCTTCAGCTACCTCCTGCTCCCTCCATTGTACAACAAAAAACCAGACTGATTTGGATCCAGCCTGGTTCATGATAAGATTTTTGTTTCCCTGATCACTTTCAATTTGTCTATAAACACTTGGTACGCCGGATCCTTCGTGCTGGTTTTCACCATAGCCCGCTCGCAGTCCGTACAAATGAATGATGTATAAAGATGAATACCGTGCTGCTGTGCTTCCCCGCATATAATGCATGTTTCCACATCTCCACCTCCATACACATTAGTTTGCCCCGACGCCCCAATTGTATACACGATTTCCAACATTTCTTCTGCTTCAATATTCTTTACTTTCATCTTATGCAAAGAAAGAGGGCGCTGTGTATGTCTTCCGGGAAATTAGAGATTGGAGCCGGAATTCTTTTGTGTTCCAGTAACGCCTTTTCATACTCACGAGCAGCAGTTTATTATGTAAAGGACTTACTTGGGATTTGAAACTTTGACCGCAATTTAGGATGAATGGCGGCACCTAAAAGTTGATTTGAGTGACATTCTCGGTAATTGAGGGAAAACGAGGTTTTGGGGAAAATTCATTTTTGTTGCAGGAAAAGCATAAGAACGAGCTTGTTTTATTTTATCCAGATTGAAAATCTCTTCTTTTGTATAAAAGA